>JANODH010000313.1:0-2710 GCA_031412595.1 Sphingomonas sp.
GCCCAGCGAATCCATCGGCCGCGCAAGGATCAGGTCGATTTTCGGGCGATCGATCCGCCCGTCGAGCTTCAGACGAACCGGGCCGTAACGTGCCTGCCGCCCCGTGCCTTCGAAGAAAAATGTGCCATCGCGCCGCTGATAGCCATTGCCGACCAGCTGCAGCCCCGGCGAACGCAGACGCAGATTGACGAACCGGATAATCCCGTCGCCGCCGCGCACCAGCCCGGTCTCGATATAGGGAAGCCCGTTGGTCAGGCTGGCCAGAAAACTATTGTCAAGCCGCCGCACCCGCGCCTCACCGCGCCCGACAATTCGCGTGCCCACGCCGTTCGGGCCGGGCACAACACGCAGCGTCGATTTCACATCGACAATGCCGAGCCCGGGAATCAGATAGCGCCCAAGTTGCCCCGCCAACGCAATATCATAGCGGCCATTGGCGAGATCGACCAACAGCGTGACCCGGCTCGTCAACTTGTCCGACGCAAGGCCCAGGTTTTCGCCGGTAATCAGCTGCGGCGTGACTTTGAGGACACCGGTGACCGACAGATTGCGCAGGATCCCGCCGGCAATATCGCCGACGCCGGTGACACGCGCCGCCGTCAGGCGCAGGGGCACATTGGTCGGCGTGCTGCCCAGCCGCCCCTGCCCCGAGGCGCGCACGCGATCGAAACCGGTTGCATCGAATGCCACGCGGTCCGCCGACAGCAGATAATCGAAGCGCGCCGACGCAAATGTCCCGTCAAGCATGGCGCGCAGCGTCAGGTTGCGTGCGGTCATATTGTCCAGCAACGCGCGCGGGCGGACAAGGCGAACATCGATCCGCATCGCTTCGAAACTGCTGTCGGACAAATCAACGATGCCGTTCGCACTCGCCGCAATCGCATCGGAGGCCATCGCAAGCCCGACCGTCACACGCCGGTTCACCAGCATGGCATTGCCTTTGACGCGAACAACCGGCGACATCAGCCGCATCAGCCGCCCCTGCGTGATCAGTGAGGGCGCCAGCGTTCCTTCGACATCATAGCGGCCGCCACGCGCCATCAGATCAAGCGCAATCACGCGCCCACCCGATGCCGTCGCTGCCAATTTGCCCTGCCAGTCGCGCCACGTGCCATCGCCCGAAAGCTGCGCGGTCACCGGCCGTTTCGTGCCAAGCATCGCGCCGAACAGCCCGCCGCTCGGCGCATCGAGATTGCCCGATATGTCGAACCGGTTTCGATCGGGCTCGGCATCGAGATTAAGCGCAAGCCGGTCGCCGCCCGTTGTCTGCACATTGGTGACGACAACCGCGCGTCCGTTGCGGATATCGGCCTTGCCGGTCAGCTTGCCCGTGCGGGTGGTGCCCGACACGGCCTTGCCGATTGTCAGCCGTTCGATCGCAAGCGTGCCGATACGGATATCGAATTCGGGAAGAATCGGCCCCTTTTTCCCCGAGGGCACCAGTTCGGGCAAGCGGATCAATGTGGCCGTCTGCGCCGTCAGGCTGGTGATATCGAGGCGGTTTTGCAGATAGGCGCGCGGCGACCAATCGAGCGCGATCGCCGGGCTTTCGAAAAATACGCCTTGCGCATCGAGCACACGCACGTCGCGCAGCAGTGCCTTGTTCCAGATCGATCCTTCAATGCGCCCGATCTTGAAACGCAGGCCCGACGCCAACTCCAGCGCTTCGATCCGGTCGACGAGAACACGACGCCCGGTGCTGCTGTCGGCGAACAGCAGCAGGCCGCCCACGACCAGCGCCAGCGCCAGCAGGATGCCCGCGATCCATTTCAGCGATCTCAAAACGCCTGCCCCAGCGAGACTTGCACGGCAACGATCGATTCACCCGGTCGGCGGCCGAGCGGCGTGCCGACATCGATACGGATCGGCCCAAAATTCGAATAATAGCGTAGCCCAACGCCTGCACCGAGCCGCAGGCCGGAGAATTTGGGCAATGACTCGGTATAGATATTCCCGGCATCGATGAAAGGCACGACGCCGAAATTGCCGCCGAACACGGGCAGGCGGACGCGCGCTTCGAGCGAGAATTCGGCCAGACTGCGCCCGCCGATGGGCTGATCGAGCACATTGCGCGGCCCGATTTCCTGATAGCCATAGCCGCGCACCGATCCGCCGCCGCCCGAATAAAACAGTCGCGACGGCGCGATATTGTCGCGAGCCGCCCCGACGGTCGACCCGATGCGGACGCGCCCGGCGATCACGACTTTTTCGTTGACGGGCACATAGCTGCTCGCATCGATTTGCGCACGGACATAGCCGAAGGTCTTGCCCGACAGCGACACTTCGGGCGAGACACGGCCCGAAACACGAAAACCCCGTTTCGGATCGAGCAGATCGTCCGACCCGTCATAGCCGAGCGTCGCCGGGAGCGCGCCGATGAAATAAGTCCGCCGCTCGGCAATGCCGACTGTGGGAACAAAATCCCTTTCGTCCGACGCCAGCAGTTCGAACCCCAGACTGAAGACCCAGGGCTTTTGCCAGATGATGCTCGTTTGCCGCTCGATGCTCGCAGCAATCTCGAATGTGCTTGCGTCATAGGCCGCGCGTTTGTCGCGGCTGGCAATGATCAAGGCATTGAGCACTTGATCGCGCCGCCGGAAATTGCCCATGCGCAGCAGCGCGCCCAGCGATTGTTCGCGCGTGCCGGCAATCCCGCGAAACGTGACGGCACCTTCGGGGCGGATGAAATTTCGATGCTGCCAGCTGGCTT
>JANODH010000314.1:0-14482 GCA_031412595.1 Sphingomonas sp.
ATTGAATGCTTTGTACCAGGCATCGACATTGCGAACGGCGTTGCCGCGCACGAATTCGGGGCTGTGCGGTCCATTCAGGATTTGTTCGCGCAAGGCACCTTCACGCCGCTTGCCGCGCCAGATCTGCCCGAACGCCATAAAAAAGCGCTGATCGCCCGTCAGCCCGTCGCGCTTGGGACCTTCGCCGTGCTTGGCAACGTAGCGCCGCCACGCGCCATAGGCCATTTCGAGCCCTGAGAGATCGCCGATATTCTCACCCATACCGAGCTTGCCCTTGAGATTGAGCCCCGGCAGCGCTTCGATCTTGTCGAACTGCGCACCCAGCATGTCGACGCGCTTTTGATAGGCAGCAGCGGTGGCTGGCGTCCACCAGTCACGAAACATGCCGGTTGCATCAAAGCGACGCCCCTGATCGTCGAATCCGTGCCCGATTTCATGCCCGATTACGGCCCCGATGCCACCATAATTGACGGCCGGATCAGCATTCGGATCGAAAAACGGCGGCTGGAGGATCGCTGCCGGAAACACGATCTGGTTCGTGAGCGGACTGTAATAAGCGTTCACGACCTGCGGCGTCATCGACCACAGTCCGCGGTCGACGGGCTTCGGCAGGCGCGACAGTGCAAGATCCCACTGGAATTTGGCGGCGCGCCGTGCATTGCCGAACAAATCGCCGCGCTGCACATCGATCGATGAATAGTCGATCCATTTGTCGGGGTGTCCGATGCGGGGATCGAATGCAGCAAGCTTTTTCAGCGCTTCGGCCCGCGTCGGTTCGTCCATCCAGTTGTTGGTCTTGATCCGCTCTTCCAGACTGGCGCGCAAGTTTGCAATCAGTTCGGCCATCTGTGCGCTGCTCGACGGCGGATAATGCCTGGCAACGTAAAGCTGCCCGATCGCTTCGCCGAGCATATTGTTGACCGTGGCAACACCGCGCTTCCAGCGGTCACGCTGTTGCGGCTGATCACGCAGGGTTTTGCTGAAGAAGTTGAAATTTGCTTCGTCGAATGCCTTTGGCAACATCGCTGCGTTGTCATTGACAAAGTGGAACGCGACATAATCCTTCCACGTCGACAACGGCACGCTGTCGAGCAGCTTGCCAGCATCGGCGATTGCCGAGGTCTGGCGCACGACGATGGTATCGACACTGGCAAGACCCATGTCGGCGAGGAGGGTCGGCCAGTCAAACTGCGGCGCCAGTTCAGCAAGTTTTGCCGGACTCATCGGATTGAGGCTTTGTGACAAGTCGCGGCTGCGCTCGGGCGTCCAGTGGATTTTGGCGATCTCGGTTTCGAGCGCCATGATCCGGTCGGCGCGATCCGACGCGGCATCGAACCCGGCCAGCGTCAGCATTTGCGCGACATAGGCTTTGTATGCCGTTCGGAAACCGGGAAACTTGCCGTCGTCTTTCAGATAATAATCGCGGTTTGGCAGGCCTAGCCCGGTTTGCGCGACGCCTGCAATATAGCGGTTCGGGTCCTTGGGATCGATCGTGACACCAACTCCGGCAGGGAGTTGATAATCGCGCGTGCCCCAAAGTTTGATCAGATCGGCGCGCGACTGAACCGCTGCGATCCGGTCGAGATACGGCTTTATCGGTGCCGTACCTTTTGCTTCGACTGCCGCGTCGTCCATCCAGCTGGCATAAAGATCGCCGATCTGCTGCGCAGGCGTTCCCTTTGCGCCACCTTTTTGTGCGGCTTCTTCGACAATAGCACGAACCTGAGCTTCGGCACGATCCGACAAAACGACGAACGACCCTGTCGAAGTCCGGTCCGCTGGTATCTGAACCGTTTTATCCCACGTGCCATTGGCATGCTGCCAGAAATCGTCACCCGGCTTCACGCTTGTGTCGCGACCGCTCAGGTCGACGCCCCACGTCCCCAATTCGGGCTTCGTTTTTGTCAATTTTGTAGCTTCGGTTTTGGCCTGAACAACGGCGGGAACCGTCAACGCGACGGAAGCAAGAAACAGCGCACGCAACATTGTCATCAATTCATCCTCATCTAGTCGTCACCGATCGTCGGCTAACTGATTTTTCTATCAAGCTGAAGCAGCAGCGACAATTGCACCCCAGGCATTTTCGTCGATAACCTCGATGCCCAGTTCGGCTGCTTTTTTGAGTTTCGACCCCGCACCTGGTCCTGCAACGATCAGGTCGGTCTTGGCACTGACCGAACCCGATGTTTTCGCGCCGAGCGCTTCGGCCTGCGCTTTGGCTTCGTCGCGGCTCATCGTTTCGAGTGTGCCAGTGAAAACGATCGTTTTGCCGGTAATCGCAGACGCTTTGACGACTGAGACATAGGCGGGGGGCGACACTTCACTCAACAGATCGCGCCACGCGTCACGATTATGGTCTTCATGAAAGAATCCGACGAGCGATTGCGCGACGACGGGGCCGATGCCGTCGATGGCTGACAGCTCGGCGACAGCATCATCATGCTGCGCAACATCGGCGATGCGCTCGATCGTCCCGAACGCGCGGACAAGGTCTTTCGACGTGCCCGCACCAACATGGCGAATGCCCAATCCGAACAGGAATTTGATCGGATCGGGCGCGCGCTTTGCGTCGATCGCCGCGAAAAGATTATCGACCGATTTCTCTTTCCAGCCTTCACGCGCCAGCAATTCGTCGCGATGCGCCTTCAGCCGGAAGATATCGGCGGGACTGCGCAACCACCCCAGTTCAAAGAACTCGGTGATGGTCTTGTCGCCAAGGCCGTCGATGTCGAGCGCACCCCGGCTCACGAAATGCTTGAGCCGCTCGATCCGTTGTGCAGGGCAGATCAGCCCGCCAGTGCAGCGAATATCGACTTCGCCATCCTCGCGCACGGCATCGGACCCGCATTGCGGGCAGAGCGCGGGAAAGACGAACGGCGGCCGGTCGATTTCAGGAGTCAGGTTTTCGAGAATCTGCGGGATCACGTCGCCCGCGCGCTGAATGCTTACGCGGTCGCCGACACGAACGCCGAGCCGCGCGATCTCATCGGCATTGTGCAGCGTTGCGTTCGTCACGACGACGCCGCCGACCGTCACGGGTTCAAGCCGCGCAACAGGCGTCAGCTTGCCCGTCCGCCCGACCTGAATGTCGATGGCGAGCAGCGTCGTCTGCGCGCGTTCGGCCGGGAATTTATGCGCGATGGCCCAGCGCGGGGCTTTGGCGACGAAGCCCAGCCGCGCCTGCCAGTCGAGCCGGTCGATCTTGTAAACGACGCCGTCGATGTCAAACGGCAAATCGGCGCGGGCCATTTCGATCCGCCGGTAGTGCGCCAGCGCTTCGGCAGTGTCGGCGCGGATGAGCAGATCGCTCACCGGCACGCCCCATGATGCAATTGCGTGCATAACGTCCATCTGTGTCGGGCCGGGCACGTCCGAAGCTTCTCCCCAACCATGCGCCAAGAAGCGCAAAGGGCGGCTGGCAGTGACACTCGCATCTTTCTGGCGCAACGATCCCGCCGCTGCATTGCGCGGGTTGGCGAAGGTCCGTTCGCCTGTAAGCCGTTCGTTGAGCGCCGCGAAGTCGTTCTTCGCCATGTAAATCTCGCCACGGATCTCGAAAACGGCTGGTGGCGCGCCGCGTAGCGATTGCGGAATATCGCCAATCGTCCGCACATTGGGCGTGACGTCTTCACCGACCGCCCCGTCGCCGCGTGTCGCCGCTTGCACCAGCACGCCGTTTTCGTAACGTAGCGAGCAGGATAGCCCGTCGATCTTGGGCTCCGCCGTCAACGCCACCGGGGCGTCGGCTGGCAGATTCAAAAACCGCCGCACCCGCGCGACGAACTCTTCGACCTCGGCATCGGCAAAGGCATTGTCGAGGCTGAGCATCGGCTTGGCATGCGTGACTTTCGCCAGTGCCGATGTGGGCGCTGCCCCTACCGATACCGACGGTGAATCGGTGCGCACCAGATGCGGAAACCCTGCCTCCAGGGCCGCATTCTCGCGGACCAGCGCGTCATATTCCGCGTCCGAAATCTCGGGCGCATCGTTGTCGTGATACAAGGCGTTATGCTGCGCGATCTCCTTGGCAAGACGCATCAGACGGTTTGCGGCTTCGGCTTCGGTCACGCCGCCACCAATCGCGCCGCCTGCGCCCGTGCTTCGTCGGTCACTTCCGCCCCCGACAGCATTCGTGCGATTTCTTCCTGTCGTTCGCCAGCATCGAGTGTCCGTAGGTTCGTGCGCGTCACCAGTCCGTCGGAATTCTTCGCAATCAACAGATGTTCGCCGCCGCGTGCCGCGACTTGCGGGCTGTGCGTGACGACCAGCACTTGCCGCCCTGCCGCCAAGCGCGCCAGCCGGTCGCCGATCGCGCTTGCCACTGCGCCGCCGACGCCGCGGTCGATTTCGTCGAAGATCATTGTGCCCGCGCCGCCTTCCTCGGCCAGCGCGACTTTCAAGGCGAGAATGAAGCGCGACAGTTCGCCACCGCTCGCGATTTTGGTCATGGGCGCAAACGGCGCGCCGGGGTTGGTCGAGACTTCGAATTCGACGCGGTCGTGCCCCGCTTCGCTGTCCGGCCCCGGCGCGACGACAGTGCGGAAGCGCGCGGCATCGAGCTTCAGTGGCACGAGCTCGCCTGCGACAGCGGCATCGAGCCGCGCTGCTGCCAGTCGGCGCGCGTCGCTCAGCGCGCTTGCTGCGGCAAAATAGGCCGCGCATGTGGCGACGACGTCGGCTTCCAGCTTGGCCAACCCCGCGCCGCCTGCCTCGATTGCGTTCAGCTTGTCGCGCAACTCATTGGCCAACGCCGCCAGATCATCAGGTGCCACACGGTGCTTGCGCGCCAGCCCGCGCAATTCGAACAGACGGGTTTCATCGGCTTCCAGTCGTGCAGGATCATAAACATGCGCGCGGGCGGCGGTGGCGAGTTGCTGCTCGGCTTCGCTTGCTTCGATGATCGAGCGATCAATCGCTGCCAGCGCTTCGGCCAAGGCCGGATGGTCGCGCGAAACCCGGTCGAGCGCGCGTGCCGCTGCCCGCAATTTCGGCAATGCCCCCTCGGCACCGTCGAGCAGAGCGCTTAGTTCTTCGAGCTCGCCCGATAATCTTTCGCCGCGCTGCATCGTTGCGCGGGCTTCGGCCAGCGCTTCTTCCTCGCCCGGTTCGGGTGCGAAGGCATCGAGTTCGGCGACTGTATGCGTGAGCCAGTCGCGATCGCGCGTCGCATCGTCCAATGCCGATTTCGCGCTTGCCAGTGCAGTTTCGGCATCGCGCATTGCCCGAAAGGCCGCGCTGACCGCGGCCAGATCGACTTTGGCAAAATTGTCGAGCAGCGCGCGGTGCCCGGCAGGCGCGAGCAAGCCGCGGTCATCATGCTGCCCGTGTATCTCGACGAGCATCGCACCGATTTCGCGCAGAAGCGCGCCCGATACAGGCTGGTCATTGATGAACCCGCGGCTGCCGCCATCGGCTTTCACCGTCCGGCGAATGATGATCTGCTCATTGGGATCGGCATCGAGGTCGTTGGCGCGCAACGCATCTGCGATGACCGGATCGAAATCGAACGCGGCCATGACGCTGCTTTGGGAAGCACCTTGCCGCACCAGCCCCGTGGCTGCCCGGCTGCCGAGCGCCAGCCCCAGCGAATCAAGCAGGATCGATTTGCCTGCGCCCGTTTCGCCCGTGATCACGACAAGCCCGCGCTCGAAATTCAGATCGAGCGCTTCGATCAGGACGACATCGCGAATGGCAAGCGACTGGAGCATGTCGCTCCTTTAGCGTCAGGCAGGATTCTTTTGCACGAGTTCGTATGCCCGCGCATACCATTTCGTGCCCGGATAGTTCGCGCCCAGAACCGCTGCCGACTTCTTGGCTTCTTCGCGAACACCGAGCGCGAGATAGCTTTCGGTCAGGCGCATCAGTGCTTCGGGTGTGTGCGTGGTCGTATCGTAGCTGTCGATCACTTTACGGAAGCGGACAACACTGGCGAGCCACTGCGCACGACGCTGATAGAAACGGCCGATTTCCATTTCCTTGCCGGCGAGGTGATCGTTGACCAAGTCAACTTTCAACCGCGCGTCTGCCGCATAGCGCGTATCGGGATAGCGACGGATCAGCTCACCCATCGAATCGAGTGCTTGTTGCGTGATTTTCTGGTCGCGCGTTACGTCTGTGATCTGTTCGTAATAGTTCAGGGCGATGAGATAATATGCATAAGGCGCATCGCGGTTGCCCGGGTGGATCGAGAGGAAGCGCGTCGCTGATTCAGTCGATTTGATATAATCACGTGCCATGTAATTCGAAAAGGCACTCATCAGCTGCGCGCGCCGCGCCCATGGTGAATAGGGATGCTGGCGCTCGACTTCGTCGAAAAGTGCTGCCGCCAGCGTGTACTGGTTGCGGTCGAGCCGATCCTTCGCCGTTGCATAAAGAGTGTCGACATCGCGCGCGATATACGCCGTGTCAGACTTCTTTCGGTTGGTTGCGCAACCGCTAATGGTGGCAAGGACCGCGAGCGCGGCAATGACGGAAACCGAACGGCTGTGGGAAATACGCATGCCTAATGTCTTAGCGGCATGGAACCGGTCTGCCAACTTCGCTATTATTGCGCGATGACTGCAACCAAACTGACGACGACCATTGTCGAAAAGCCCTGGGGGCGGACCGCACTTTGGCCCGGCTTCGACAATCCATTGGGTGCAAAAATTGGCGAAATTTGGTTTGCCGCGCCTGACGGCAGCAATCCCGACTTGATGGTCAAATATCTGTTCACGAGCGAAAAGCTCTCGATCCAGGTGCATGAAGATGATGCATCGGCGCAAGCCGCTGGGCGTACACGTGGTAAGGACGAAGCCTGGGTTATCCTCGCGGCCGAGCCTGGTGCGACGATTGCGCTGGGCACCCGCGAACCTATCGATCACGAGACCTTGCGCGCAGCGGCTTTGGACGGCAGCATCGAGACGCTCGTCGATTGGAAGCCGGTCAGTGCGGGGGACGTCATCTATTCCGCCGCGCGGACCGTCCATGCCATTGGCCCCGGCTTGACGCTTATCGAAGTGCAGCAGAATGTCGATCTGACGTATCGCTTATATGATTACGGCCGCCCGCGCGAACTGCATCTCGAAGCAGGTGTTGCCGTCAGTGACGCTGTGCCTTTCGCAGCACCGCCGATCCCCGGCGATGTCGGTGGCGGACGATGCATTTTATGCGAAGGCGGCAAGTTCGTCCTCGAGCGCTGGTCATGGCATGGCATGCGGTCAGTCGTCTTGCCGCCGCAGGTGCTCGGCTGGCTGATTCCGGTGAGCGGGTGCGGCACAGTTGATGGCATGTCTTTCGTCGCAGGCGAGTGCTGGATTGCCACGGGGGTCGTGGCGCTTGATATCGAGCCCGGCAGTGATGTGCTGTTTGCCTACCCTTTGGCCACGCGCGCGCCGTTATTCGATTAGGAACGGCGTTGTGCTAGCGGATGCAAATGCTCCGCGTCCTTACTTTCAGCACTCTTTATCCCGATGCATCGCGGCCCAATTTCGGGACCTTCGTAGAGCTGCAAACGCGAGGGCTGGCGGCGCATCCCGAAGTCGATCTGCGCGTCATGGTGCCTTGGGCGCGATTGCCGTTGATCGGTCGTTTGTTCGACCACGACCGCGCGCCGGACCAGCTTCCGCAGACCGAATATCGAAACGGTTTGACTGTCTTTCGGCTTCCTTTTGCGCACCTGCCGGTTGTCGGGACAAGGTTCGATGCGCAGTCGATTGCTCGTTCGCAACGCCGAGCGCTCCTGGCGTTGCATGCCGAATTTCCGTTCGACGTGATCGATGCCCAATTTTTCTGGCCCGATGGTCCCGCGGCGATTGCTCTGGGCCGCGAACTGGGCGTGCCGGTGTCGATCAAGGCGCGCGGTGCCGATATTCATTATTGGGGCCACAATCGCGCGACCGCGCCGCAAGTCATCGCGGCGGGGCGGGCGGCGGATGGGCTGCTTGCCGTATCGGCCGCGCTGAAGGACGATATGGTCGCGCTGCGCATGCCCGCCGATCGCATAGCCGTGCATTACACGGGCATTGACCGCAGCCAGTTTCACGTCCGCGATCGGGCCGCGGCAAAGGCGGCATTGGACGTATCGGGACCGCTTCTCGTCAGTGTCGGCGCGCTGATCGAGCGCAAGGGGCATGCAATTACCATCGACGCGATGGATCAGTTGTCCGAGGCAAAACTGGTCATAATCGGCGATGGACCGGATCGCGCCGCACTTGAGAAACAAGCAGCATCACAGGGCGTTCGCGTGCGCTTTCTCGGTAGTCGGCCACACGACGTCATCGCGGACTGGCTGGCCGCCGCAGATGCGATGGTGCTCATGTCCGCATCCGAAGGCCTCGCCAATGCCTGGATGGAGGCGCTCGCATCGGGCACGCCTGTTGTCATATCAGACGTCGGCGGTGCACGCGAAGTCCTCGACCGGCCGGAAGCTGGCATGTTGGCAAAACGCGATGCGAGCTCGGTCGCCATTGCCATACAGCAAGTGATAACACGCAATGCGGATCGTGACGCCGTCGCAGCAACTGTCGCTCGCTTCAGCTGGGAAGCAAATACCGCGCAGCTTTACGATCACCTCAAAGCGGTCGCAGCGCGGCGCTGATCCAGCGACCCTCGGCGCGCAACACGCCCCAGGCGCGGGCAGCCGCGCGCGTATCCATCGCCTCGATACCGATACCGCGCGCTTCATAATCGGCGACCAACGCGGGATCAGGGCGAACAAGCGTCGCACCCGTGCCGAACAGGATGAATTCGGGGAGCGGGACGCCTATGGCTTGTTCGAAATTCTCGCCGTCCCAATCAAACGCGGCATCAGGCGTCAGGATCACGCCAGCAGGCCGGGCAACGCCGTCAACCTTGATTAAAACGCCGGCAAAACCAGTTATCGCAGGGCCGTCTGCCCATTCGTTCCGCTCCAGCGTCGGCACTATTTGTCGCGCAGGGTTACGCGCTCGGCATCAGGATTGGCACCGGGGCGGACAGCGCCTTTTTCGAGGAAACTGTCCGACGTGACTTTCAGCCAGAGCAGTGCCGGGTTGGAAATATAGAAGGACGAAAACGTGCCGATTACGATACCAAGAAGCATTGCCGCTGTGAACCCGTAAATCGAATCGGGCCCGACGAGCAGCAGGATCGCCAGCGTGATCACCAGCGACAGCGATGTCGTCACGGTGCGGGACAGCGTTTCGTTGGTCGAAAGGTCGATCAGCGACTGAATATCCATCGACCGGTATTTACGCAGGTTTTCGCGGATGCGGTCATAACAGACGATCGTATCATTCAACGAATAGCCGATGATCGTCAGAATTGCCGCCACGACATTGAGGTCGAACTGCAATTGCGTGAGCGCGAAAAACCCGAACGTTAGGATGACGTCATGGGCCAGCGTCAGCAGCGCGCCGACGCCGAATTGCCATTCGAAGCGGAACCAGATGAACAGCGCGATTCCCGCCATTGCCAGCGCCAGCGCAATCGACCCTTGCGAGAAAAGTTCACAGCCGACTTTGCCCGATACCGAATTGACCGAGCCGACATTGACGCCGGGATAGGCTTTGACAATTTCGGCGCGCACCGCCGTAGCGATCTTGTTGGTATCGGCATTCATCGCCGTTGCCCCGCTCCCGCTCAGGCATTTGCCGATCGGGTTCTGGCTTCCCTCGAGCGGCACACGAATATCGACCGTGCGCTGATCGGTTAGTTGCTGGATCGTCACATCGCCGACGTCAAGCGCTGCAAGGCGGCTGCGCAGCGCTCCGATATCGGGCACTTGAGCAAAGGTGACCCGCATTTGCTGCCCACCGACGAAATCCACGCCCCAGTTCAATCCGCGCACGCCAACAAGCGCGACCGATGCCGTGAGCAGAAATAATGACAGTCCGAGTGCAACCCAGCGCCAGCGAAGGAAGCGAAAATTGGTATTGTCGGGAATGAGTTTCAGCGGGCGCATGGGCGGGCCTTACAGATTGAGCGTCGCGGGTCGACTGCGCCGCAGATAATCGGCAACCAGCAGCCGCGTGAAAGTCACGCCGGTGAACACAGATGTTACGATGCCGATCGCAAGGACGACCGCAAACCCCTTGATCGGCCCCGAACCGAACCAGAACAGGATCAGCGCCGAAATCACGTTGGTAATATTGGCGTCGAAAATGGCAGTCGACGCTTCTTTGTATCCGAATTCGACGGCGGCCAGCGTCTGCCGCCCGCGCCTGATTTCCTCGCGGATGCGCTCGTTGATCAACACATTGGCATCAACGGCCGCACCGATGGTGAGCACGAAGCCGGCAATGCCTGGCAGCGTCAGCGTGGCACCGATCATCGACATGCCTGCGATAACGAGGATCGCGTTCAGGAACAGCGCCAGCGTCGTGTAAACGCCGAAGCGGAAATAAGTAACGAGCATGTAGAAAATCAGCGCTGCTGTCGCGAGGCTGGCCGCCAACACACCTTTGTCGATCGAATCCTGCCCCAGCTCGGCACTGACGCTCGACTCCTCGACCACTTTGAGCGCAACCGGCAGTTTGCCCGATCGCAGTGAAATCGCCAGTTGCTGCGCGCTTTCAGTGGTGAAATTACCCGAAATCTGGGCCTGTCCGCCAAGGATCGGCTCATTGATATTCGGCGCCGACAGGACCACGCCATCGAGGATCATCGCAAAGGGCTTGCCGGTGTTTTCCTGCGTAACGCGGGCAAAACGACGACCTCCCTGCCCGTCGAAGCGGATGTTGACGATTGGTTCATTCGATTGCGCGTCATTGCCGGTCTGCGCATCGATCAACTCGTCGCCTGAAACCATAACGCGGCGTTTGACGGCAATAAACGGCGGGCCTGCCGGATTGCCGGGATAAGGCAGGATCTGGCTACCCGGCGGCGCGCGACCGGCAGCAATTTGGGCGTCGTCGGCGGTCAGATCGACCAGTTTGAATTCGAGCTTGGCCGTTTTGCCGAGCAGGGCTTTCAGCCCTTCTGGATCCTGCAGGCCCGGCACTTGCACGAGAATGCGGTTGCTGCCTTGGCGGATCACGGTTGCTTCACTCGTGCCCGTAGGGTCGATGCGCTTGGCAACGACTTCGCGCGCCGTATCGAGCGCATCGTTTACGGCTTTATCGATGCCCGCCTTGGTTGGCGTCATCACGAGCCGCGTCGAATCGATGACCGCCACATCCCAGTCGCGTTGCCCGCCGATGCCGACGGGATTGCTTTGCTGGCGCGCGATTTCGACGGCGGCATCGAGTTGCGTCACGTCACGCACGAAAAAGCTCAGCTTGCCATCGACCGACGACATATCGCCGATTTCGATGCGCGGGCTTGCGCGGCGTAATTCAGTGCGGAGCACTTCTTCCATCGCTTCGAGCTTTTGCTTGGCCACATCGGTGGTCTCCGCTTCGAGCAGCAAATGGCTGCCGCCCTGCAAGTCGAGACCATAATTAAAGCGCGTGTTCGGGAGATAGGATGGCCACGCGTCCGTTACAGATTTCGGAAAGAAGTTCGGCGCTGCAATGATCAGACTGAGCAGTACTGTGATCAGCACCGCCCAGACTTTCCAGCGCGGGAAATCAAGCTGCATCGGTCAGTCGTTTGCCGGTTTTGCACTGCCCAGCGGCGTCACGTCGCTGAGCGTGCTCGTGATCGCTTTAACTTTGACACCCGTCGCGATTTCGACTTCGACCTGCTCGGCTTCGACTCGTGTAACCTTGCCGACAAGGCCCCCGCCGGTTACGACCGTATCGCCCTTTTTCACCGCAGCGATCTTGGCGCGATGCTTTTTCATTGCGGTCTGTTGCGGGCGGATCATCAAAAAGTAGAAGATGACGAAAATCAGTAGCAACGGCACCATCTGGACGATGAAAGCTGTCGTGCTGCTGGGCGCGGATGCTGCGGCTTGCGCATAGGCTGGGGTTATGAACATGTTTGCTCTTGTTTACGCCGGTGGTTGGCAAGCCGCCGCGCCTAACAGAGCGGCCCCGCACGCGCAACCGGGATGTCTCGGCAAAGGCTGTTGCTATCGGGGCCGCATCAACTTAAACGCGGCCGCTCGGTCGGGACGTAGCGCAGCCTGGTAGCGCATCACACTGGGGGTGTGGGGGTCGTAGGTTCGAATCCTATCGTCCCGACCAAGTCCGCCGCGTTCAGTTTTAGCACAGCTAAAACAGGCACCAGAGGCGGACTGGCCACCGGTGCGTTCGCACCGACTGACGTCGAGCAGCGGCTTTGCCGATGGAACTAAGTTGCGTCCCGCTCTCCCAGCGCAATCAGCATATCCTCGCGGTTCAGATCGAAATCGCTCGCATCGTGCCGTTCGCGAAGCTGTGTCTCCGGCGCGCCGAACGTCCGATTGACCATCCGTCCGCGCTTGACCGCCGGGCGTGCACCGACAAGATCGACCCAGCGGCTGAGATTGGGATAGTCGCCCACGCTCAGGAATTCCTGAGCGGCATAGGCCTCGCGCATGATCGCGCCATACCAGGGCCATATCGCCATATCGGCGATCGTGTAGTCATTGCCGACCATATAGTCGTTCGCCGCCAGATGCGTATCGAGCACATGCAATTGCCGCTTCGTTTCCATCGCGTAGCGATCGATCGGATATTGCATCTTGAATGGCGCATAAGCGTAGAAGTGCCCGAAGCCGCCGCCAACGAAAGGGGCGCTGCCCATTTGCCACATCAGCCAGTTAATCGTTTCCGCGCGCTTGTGCGTGTCCGTCGGCAGGAAAGCGCCGAATTTTTCGGCAAGGTAAATGAGCATCGATCCGCTTTCGAACAAGCGGACGGGCGGATCGACCGAATGGTCCATCATCGCCGGAATTTTTGAATTGGGATTGATGCTCACAAAGCCACTGCCGAACTGGCCGCCATCGCCGATCTTGATCAGCCAGGCGTCATATTCGGCGCCACTGTAACCCGCCGCGAGCAGTTCCTCGAGCATGATCGTGACTTTGACGCCATTGGGTGTGCCCATCGAATAGAGCTGGAAGGGGTGTTTGCCGACGGGCAATTCCTTGTCGTGCGTCGCACCAGACACCGGCCGGTTGATGTTGGCGAACTGGCCGCCGTTTTCGCCGTCCGCTTTCCAGACTTTTGGCGGGACATAGCCAGCGGGCTGATTGTTGGCGGGGTCGGTTCCGTCGGCCATGGCGAGTTCCTTCTGCTGATTGCCTCAAGATAGGTTGTCGCCAGCGATCGCGCATCAGCGAAAAACGACTGTCCTACATAAAACCATATGGGTTATAATTGAGTTGCAACAGGAGCAGCGACATGGACGTAACCTCAATAATCGACGACGTGATCGGCCGTGAAGGCGGCCATTCGAACCACCCGGCGGATCGCGGCGGTGCGACGCGCTGGGGCATAACCGAAGCCGTTGCCCGCGCGCACGGCTATCGTGGCGACATGCGCCGGTTTCCGCGTGCGGAGGCTGTTGCGCTTTACCGGCGCATCTATTGGGACCGGCCGGGATTCGACCGGATTGCCGAGATCGCGCCTGCGGTGGCCAGCGAACTTTTCGATACCGGCGTCAACATGGGGCCGGGCATTGCGGTTTCCTTCCTTCATCGCGCGCTGAATGCACTCAATCGTGGTGCGTCTGATTATGCCGACATCGTGCCCGGCGTCCGTATCGATGATGCAACGGTCGCAGCGCTTGCAACGTTTCTCGAAAAGCGAGCGCCGTATGGCGAGGCTGTGCTCATGAAAGCGCTCGAAGCACTACAAGGCGAGCGTTACCTCGATCTTGCCGAGCGCCGCCCCGCGAATGAGGCCTTTCTTTACGGCTGGCTCGCCAACCGTCTTGGTTAGCTGTTCATATTTCCCATCGTGAGAACTTTGTGAACTTCGGAGACATAAAATGGCATTACTCGACGCACTCATCAGCCCGATTGCCGGCCTGATCGACAAACTCATTCCCGACCCGAAAGCGCGCGATGCGGCCAAGCTCGAGCTGCTGAAACTGCAAGGCAGCCAGGAAATGGATGCGATCAAAACGCAAATGACCGCGATCGTGGCCGAAGCACAAAGCGCTGATCCTTGGACCAGCCGCGCGCGCCCGAGCTTTCTTTATGTCATGTACACGATGATCCTGTGGGCCATACCGATGGGTCTGATCGCTGCCGTCCGCCCGGACATGGCAAAGGGAATTGCCGATGGCATGAATGCCTACCTTGCGGGAATCCCCGAACCGCTATGGGCACTTTTTGGTACCGGCTATCTGGGCTACACTGCCGCGCGTAGCTGGGGCAAAGCCAAGGGTCTCGACAAATAGCACGTTGCAATCGACGGCACCGCTTCCCAATTACTTGCGATGAACGAACGCGCGTCCGCCATGCCGGTCTGGCATGGCACCACCATCGTCTCGGTCCGCAAATCAGGCAAAGTCGTCATCGCCGGCGACGGTCAGGTTTCGATGGGCCAGACCGTCATGAAACCCAATGCGAAGAAAGTCCGCCGCCTTCACGACGGTTCGGTCATCACGGGCTTTGCCGGCGCAACGGCGGACGCGTTCACGCTTTTCG
>JANODH010000315.1:0-1523 GCA_031412595.1 Sphingomonas sp.
GGCGCGGCATCGATTATGTCGGGCAGGAAGTCGTCCGCTTGTCGACACTGCCGACCGTTGGCCCCCGCGGGCTGGAACCCCGCCCCTTCCTCCTGCGTGTTTTTGCCGCACGCGATGCGCAGGGACACTGGAGCGTCATGCCCGGCGGTTTCGCCCGGATTGGCGAACATCTCGATGTCCGCGCGGCACTGATTGGTGAAGGCGCGTTTTCGGCCGACGTCTGCATCGTCAGCGACAAGCCCGTGACAGCGATCACGCTGATGTTGGCCGCCGAAAAGGTCGTCATCCGCCGCAATCCCGGCACCCTGCCCAGCCGGGTTGCCGATAATCTGTTCTGGCTCGGCCGCTATCTGGAGCGGGCCGAATCGGTGCTGGGGCTTGTCCGCGCAGCCATCGGCGGCTCCATCGACGTCGATGGTGGCGCGCCGCTAGCGCCCGGTACGATTTCGACACTCGGCAATCTGCTCGCCGCCAGTGGGGCCGCTGCCAATCGCGCGCGTGCCCGCGACGCCGACATTATTGCGCTTGCCCGTGCGGCCATGGACAACAGCACCGAGATGTCGAGCGTTCGCAGTCTGTTGCGAAGCGCACGGGCGATCGGCGAAGGATCACGCGAGCGGCTGGCCGCCGACGTCTGGCGGTTGCTCGATGCGCCGTTTCCCACGCGCGATTCGATCGCAATGCGCGCGGCGCAACTCCACGAACGATTTGCCGCTCTTGCCGGATTATCCGCCGAAAACATGGGGCGAACCGCAGGCTGGCGCTTTCTCGATCTCGGGCGGCGGATCGAACGCGCCATCACGATTTGCCGTCTGCTGCGCGCTTTGGGCAGCGATGACGCCACTGCCGACGATCTGTCGGCGCTCCTCGAACTTGCCAATAGCGCCATCAGCTACCGCCAGCGCTATCCCACGGGACTTGCCCCTATTGCGGTGCGCGATCTGGTCGCCCTCGATACGAGCAACCCGCGGAGCCTGGCGTTTCAAGTCGAAGCGATGACTACGCACCTGACTGCCCTGCCCCGCTTGTCCGACGACGGCATGGCCGAAGAACAGCAGCAGCTTGCCAATGCATTGGTTGCGCAACTTGCGACGCTGTCGGCGGCGACGCTCGATGACCAGGCAGCCCAGAGCCTGGAAAATCGATTGCTGGCGGTCTCCGATGCCATTGCGCACCGGTTTTTCCTGCGCGGTGGGGAACCGCTCCGAGCACAAGGTCTGACGTTGGCGTGAGAAGCGGGGCGTGAAATACCGGATCGTCCACGAAACACGCTTCACTTATGCCGTGCCGGTGCGCTTTGCGCGCTGCAATCTGCGGCTGAAGCCGATCATTTGGTCGGGCCAGACTCTGCTCGAACACAGCCTTGCCACTGTTCCCTCAGGCGAATTCTCGTTCGGGCGCGCCGATGCCTCGCTGGCAAACGTCACGCGGCTCGTGATCCCCGAAGCCGTGACCGATCTGCGGATCGTCAGCCACGCCGTGGTCGACGTCGATCGACCGATCCCCGAGATCCGCCGCGACGA
>JANODH010000316.1:0-10077 GCA_031412595.1 Sphingomonas sp.
GTATGTAGACTTTCTGGCGTTTAGCAACGACGGCGACAGCTTCATTGAGTGCGCTTTGAAGCATCGCAGGAAAAGATTTACCTCGCATTCTAAACAGCTTGGTGTCCTCCATTGCCGCCCCTCTCACCCCAAAGCCGCCAACTTTTCCTCCGCCAGCGCATCGAGTTCCGCCCGCGATTTCCGCTCGCTCGATGTCTTCAATTGCCCGCAGGCGGCATCGATGTCGCGCCCGCGCGGCGTGCGCACTGGTGCCGAAATACCCGCATTGAAGATAATCCCCGAAAACGCGCGGATGCGTTCGGGTGTTGAGCATTCATAGGCCGCGCCCGGCCACGGGTTGAAGGGGATCAGATTGACCTTGGCGGGCAGGTCATAATGTTTGATGAGGCGGACGAGTTCGCGGGCGTCGGCGTCGCTATCGTTCTTATCCTTGAGCATCACATATTCGAACGTGATCCGCCGCGCATTGTTCGCTTGGGGATAGTCGGCGCAGGCCTGGAGCAGTTCCTCGATCCCGTATTTGCGGTTGATCGGGACGATTTCGTCGCGGATTTCCTTCGTGACCGCATGGAGCGAAACCGCAAGATTGACGCCGATTTCCGCGCCCGCGCGCGCGATCATCGGAACGACGCCCGACGTCGACAGCGTGATCCG
The DNA here is from genome assembly GCA_031412595.1 of Sphingomonas sp. GTDB lineage: Bacteria > Pseudomonadota > Alphaproteobacteria > Sphingomonadales > Sphingomonadaceae > Sphingomonas_O. The sequence continues at coordinate 655 of JANODH010000316.1, forward strand.
CCGCTTGCTGAGCGCCAGGCCATCGCCTGCCATCACGAGGTTTAACGCATCGCGGACATTATCGAAGTTATAAAGCGGCTCGCCCATCCCCATCATAACGATGTTGGTGAGCAACCGCCCGTCTTGGCTGGACGGCCATTCGCCAAGCGAATCACGCGCCAGCATCACTTGCCCGACGATTTCGCCCGCCGTCAGGTTGCGCACGAGCCGCATCGTGCCGGTGTGGCAGAAACGGCAATTCAGCGTGCAACCGACTTGCGACGATACGCACAGCGTCCCCCGGTCGGCATCGGGAATGAAAACCATTTCGTAATCCTGCGCGTCCGGGCTGCGCAGCAGCCATTTGCGCGTGCCGTCGGTCGAAACCTGCGCTTCGACGATCTCGGGCCGCCCAACGATAAAATGTTCGGCCAACCACGGGTGCATGGTCTTGGCGATGTCGGTCATTGTCGCAAAGTCGGTCGCACCGCGGTTGTACATCCAGTGCCAGAGTTGTTTCGAACGCAGCTTGGCTTGCTTTGCCTCCATGCCCTTGGCTTCGAGCCACTCGCGAATATCGTCCTTCGTCATCCCGATCAGATCGATGCGTCCATCGTCGCGGACAACGGCGGCGCGCGGCACGGGGACGGGATCGATATAGCCGGGGATTTGCATAAGCGGAGTCATCGGCACGCTTTAGGGGAGTTGCCGCCGCGACGCTACCTAGGTGCGCGCGCAACCCAATGCGGCTGCATCCATTGCCGTTGCTGCCCCTTTCAGGGCGTAGGTTTCGACAAAGCTGCGACCAGTTGCTGCACGCGTCGATACGCGCATGAACGGTGCGCTACGCATGGCGGCAACGATGGCTGCGTCGACACGCGGGTCAAGAGCCCAAACGTCTGCTCCGCCCGCGACCATTGCAAATCGCCGGTCGCCGATTGTCAGCATAACCGGTGCAGCGGCCAGCTTTTCGCGACCGAGGCGGATATGAACCTGCCCCCGCACGCGCGCACGCGGCCAGGTTGCGACGCTGGCAAACGGTTGCCATTTGCCGCTGCTTCGGCGGACCGGCTGCGCGATGGCATAGCAGCGCGCCGGATTGTCGTCCCTGAACGCGCCCCAGCCGTCGAATGTGCCGAGTGACGTTCGCCCCGCAGAGGCCGGACTTGCAACCACGGCCAGTGCCAGCAGCGCACGCTTCATGCAGCGCCAACAGCAACGATCGTTTCGGCACCGTTGCCGATCATCACCATCGTCCCCTGCGGCACGGCGGGCGCAATCGGCGCACCGAAAACCGGATCGACAGGCAGATCGAGCAGGATGCCGCGCAGAACACGCGACGACATGCCGTGCATGATCACCAGCCGGTCACCGCGATCTTCGCGCGTGTCCGCAACCCAAGATTTGAGGCGCACGGCAATGTCGTCAAACCACTCCCCGCCCGGCGCACGTACGCTGAACAGCATCCGTTCGCGGTCCATGATTTCACCTTGTTCGGCAATGATTTCGGCATAAGTCCGCCCGCCCCACGCGCCGACATGGATTTCCTGCAACCGGGCATCATGCGTCGCCTGATGCCAGTCCTCGCCGATATGTTCGGCAACGATTGCAAGAGTTTGCAGCGCGCGGCCCGAGGGTGAGGCATAAAGCTGCAAAGACTGCCTGGTGCCGAGATAGGTTGCCAACGCGGCGCCCATGGCATCGGCCTGCGCAAAGCCTGCGCGTGTCAGTGGCGTATCCTGCGCGCTGCCCTGCATCCGACCGGCGGCATTGAACACGGTCTCGCCGTGTCGCGCGATGAAAATGCGGCCTTGAAGTGTCATGCCGATGATCCTTCCGGGACGCAGCGCGATTTTGCAACGCTTGCCCCGGTCCTTTTTTCACGCCATGACAAAAGAAACTTAATCAAGCTCGACGACCGGGGGTTTTACCGCACCATGAAGGCGACCATCGAACGCGCAACACTCCTGAAGAGCCTGGGCCACGTCCAGTCAGTGGTCGAGCGGCGCAACACGATCCCGATCCTGTCGAACGTGCTGATCGAAGCGCTTGAGGGCGGCGGGATTCGGCTGATGGCGACCGATCTCGATCTCCAGATTCTGGAAACCGTGGATGCGCAAGTCGAACAGGCGGGTGCCACGACCATTTCGGCGCACACGCTGTTCGACATTGCGCGCAAACTGCCCGAAGGCGCGCAAGTTTCGCTGGCGGCGGCAGAAGGCAAGATGGCCGTCAACGCTGGTCGGGCGCGCTTCAATCTATCGACACTGCCGCGCGACGATTTTCCGATCATTGCCGAAGGCGAATTGCCCACGAAGTTCGAATTGCCTGCGGCAACATTGCGCCAGATCATCGATAAAACGCGCTTTGCGATTTCGACAGAAGAAACGCGCTATTACCTCAACGGCATTTTCCTGCACGTCGCCGATGATGCGTTGAAAGCTGCTGCCACCGATGGACACCGCTTGGCGCGCGTCACCGTTGCCAAGCCCGACGGCGCTGACGGCATGCCTGACATTATCGTGCCGCGTAAATGCGTCGGCGAATTGCGCAAACTGCTCGACGAAGTCGACGGCAGCGTCGAAGTCTCGCTGTCGGCGACCAAAATCCGCTTCGTGCTGGGCCATGCCGTCTTGACGTCAAAGCTGATCGACGGAACATTCCCCGATTACACGCGCGTCATCCCGACCGGTAACGACAAGATCCTGCGCATCGACCCCAAAAGCTTCATGCAGGGCGTCGATCGGGTCGCGACGATTGCATCCGAAAAAACGCGCGCCGTCAAAATGGCGCTCGATGCCGACAAAATTACGCTATCGGTCACGAGCCCTGAAAATGGCACCGCATCCGAAGAGGTGCCCGGCGAATATAGCGCGGGCGGCTTCGAAATCGGCTTTAACGCGCGCTATCTGATGGATATCTTGGCCCAAGTCGAAGGCGACATGATCGAAGTGCACCTGGCCGACGCTGCTGCCCCCACGCTGTTGCGCGAGAATGACAAATCGGCGGCACTCTATGTGCTCATGCCGATGCGCGTCTGACGCCTCGAGCTATTTCATCGGCACGACACGCCCGGCAGCCATCACATAACGCACTTTCGTGAGCGCACTGGCATCAGTCAGCGGATCGCCATCGACAGCGATAAGGTCGGCCGCTTTTCCGACGGCCACTGTCCCGCTTTCAGCAGAAATCCCGAGCAATTCAGCGGCATCGCGTGTCGCACTAATAAGCACTTCGCGTGGCGTCATGCCGCCTTTTGTAACCATCAACTGCGCTTCTTCGCCGTTGCGGCCGTGTTCGAAAACGCCTGCGTCCGTCCCGAACGCGATTTTGACGCCCATGCGTTTTGCCGCGCGGAGGCCATCGCCCCATAATTTCAGCGCGGCCTTTGCCTTGTTTTCGACAACGGGGGTGTAGACGCTCTTTCCGACCCGGTCGTTTAATCCGGAAAAGGCCATCAACGTCGGTACCATCCAGACACCTTTGGCTTTCATAACTTTGAGCGCGGCATCATCGGCAAATGTGCCATGTTCGATCGAATCGACACCGGCTGCGGCCGCTTCCTCGATCCCGCGTGCGCCATGTGCATGCGCAGCGACTTTCAGGCCAAGACGCGCGGCCGTTGTGGTAATCGCTGCAATCTCGGCAGTCATGAAATGCCCTTCGAGGCCCCGCCCCTGCTGGCTGAGCACCCCGCCGGTTGCCGTGATTTTGATGACGTCGGCCCCGCGTTTCGACCATTCGCGCACGCGCTCGGCGCAGGCATCGGGCCCTGAACATGTTGTGTTCGTCGCAAGCGCTGCGTTCACCTCGGGGCGAAATCCCGACACGTCGCCGTGCCCGCCGGTGATCGACAGCGCGCCCCCCGACGCCAATATTCGCGGTCCCGGGACTTGGCCCGCCGCAATGCCGTCGCGCAAGGCAAAGCTCGAACTGCCAGGCGCGCCGAGATCGCGCACCGTTGTAAAACCGGCCTGCGCGGTCAAGAGTGCATTTTTGACGCCTGTGAGTGTTGCCGATTCATCGCTATCAATCGCTTCCTGCCAGAATGGTGTTCCCGGATCGCCCGTGAGATGAACATGCGTATCGATCAGGCCAGGCAAGACCGTCTTGGTCGTCATGTCGACAATCGTTGCACCCGCAGGGGCAGTGGCCCCCGCTTCGATTCGGACGATGCGGCCATTTTCGACAATGACAGTCGAAAGGCCCAGCGCTGGTTGACTGGCGTCCACGATAAGCCGCCCGGCCTGAATCGCATAAGTTTCGGCATGGGCTGCTGTGCTCGTAATCAACGCGGCGGCAATCGCAATCGTCTGTTTCATCTTTCGGTCCCCTTTTCGCGCAGCTTAGAGCCGATACTTCAGCCTTCAAGTCACCATATTCATGAGAGTCGAAAGCTGGTCGGCTTCAGCTGCCGGCTTGTCGGTTCGTATGCGGTGGATTCGCGGGAATCGCATGGCCACGCCCGATTTATGGCGTTTCGACAGATGCACTGAGTCGAACGCAATCTCCAAAACCATCGTCTTTTCGACTTCGCGCACCGGGCCGAACTTTGCCACGGTATTTTGCCGGATGAATTTGTCGAGCATCTTCAGCTCGTCATCAGTCATCCCCGAATAAGCCTTTCCAACAGGGAGCAGTTCGCCGGTTTCGCTCCAGCACCCGAAAGTATAATCCGAATAGAACGAGGACCGTTTGCCCGAGCCGCGCTGCGCATACATCATCACGCAATCGACGGTCAGCGCGTCGCGTTTCCATTTGTACCACAGGCCGACGCGGCGTCCCGTTACATAAGGGCTGTCGCGGCGTTTGAGCATGACGCCTTCGATGGCGGCATCGCGCGAGCCGGCTCTGATTTCAGTTAAACGATTAAAGTCGCTTGCATTTATGAGGGCCGACAAATCGAACCGCGTGACGTCATGACGCGGCATAAGGGCTTCCAGCCGAGCCCGGCGCGCGGTCCACGGCAGCGCGCGCAAGTCTTCGGCGCCATCGAACAACACATCGTACAGACGGACAAACGCCGGATACTCAGCCAGCATTTTCGCCGACACGGTTTTACGCCCCAGCCGCTGCTGCAGCGCATTGAAACTCGCTGCTTCGCCGCCTTGTGCATCCCCACGAACAAGCAGTTCACCATCGAACACGCCGGGAACCGTGACTGCCGATGCAACATCTGGGAAACTGCCGGTAACATCGTCGCCACCGCGGCTGAACAGTCGTGTCTGCCCCACGACATGGACGATTTGGACACGGATCCCGTCCCATTTCCATTCGGCCGCATAGTCGGCGAGATCGACGACGGTGCTTTCGAGCGGGTGCGCCAGCATGAACGAACGAAATACCGGCGTATCCGCTGCGGTTGGCTGCGGTGCGCGCCCTTCGGCCCAATCGAACAGCGCGGCATAAGGCACGGTAATGCCGTGCCAGACTTCTTCGACAGCATCGACATCGAGGTCGAATGCCTGCGCCAGCGCCGTTTTGGCAAGGCGCGCCGACACACCGATCCGGAGCGCGCCACTCGCAATCTTGAGCAGCGCAAAGCGCGCGTTGCTGTCCAGCCGATCGAGATAATCGGCAAGCACATCGGGTGCTTCGGCACGCGAAAGGTGCTGCAATCGAGCGATGATCGCGCCGAGTGAAAGATCGACGTCTCCCGAAATAGGCCGCTCAGGCCAGAGCAACGCGACCGTTTCGGCCGTGTCGCCGACATAATCGCGACTCATCCGAAACAGCACCGGATCGACGCGAGCATCGATCATTGCCCGAATCTGCGCCGGTTTGACTGCCGGGAGATCGAGGCCCCCGGTCAGCCCCGCCAGCGCCCATCCCCGATCGGGATCAGGCGTTTCCTTCAGATAATCACCGATCAGCCGCACTTTCGCATTGCGGCTGCGCGTGTAGATCAGACGGTCGATAAGTTCGGCAAAGGCACGCATATGTGCCTGAGTTAGCCGTTCTGAGCTGCCTCGAACAGGAACCAGGCGCGCTGCTCGGCCTCGTCGGTCCAGTTGTCGATGACCGCGGATGTCGCATTGTCCTTCGCGTCATCAGCCAGATCCTTGGCTGCGCGCAGACGCTCGACCATTTTCAGATTGTCGTCGCGCAACTCAGCAAGCATCGCTGCCGCTGGCACGAAATCGGCATCGTTATCATTCAGCGACTGATGACGCGAAATGTCGCCGATCGAACGCAATGTCACATTGCCGGTCTTGCGGACACGCTCTGCGATCAGATCCGTGGCAAGCAGCAATTGCGCGGCCTGTTCGTCGAACATCAGATGATAGTCGCGAAAATGCGGACCTGTTACGTGCCAATGGAAGTTCTTGGTCTTGAAATACAGCGCATAAGTGTCTGCCAATATGCCGTTGAGCGCGTCGGCGACGGTCGCTGCTTCGTTCGTCTTCAGATCCGTTGGTGTTTTCAGCTTCGTTTTCGGTTGCTTGGCCATAATTTTCTCCCTCGCTGATAGCTTGAAGATGGAAACTTGCTTGAACGCAACAGGATCCCATTACTCGTTATTAGGTGGGCAGTCAGGCTATGAATCGCAATGCCCATAGCCCTGCATAAAGGCCAGTGCCAACGAGCGTCGCGCCAGCGGCTCGGCGGAGCCAAAGGATCCAATTGTTCGCCAGTGGCACGACACCCAGCGCGACTGCTGCTGCGACCCCGGCAAGCGAACCGGCCGCAGCGCTAATCGGGGCGTCGCGCCAGCTCGCCAAAGCAAAGGCAAGAAAGGGCGCACCCGAGCGCCAGACAAACAACAAGGTACCGAGCAATGTTGCTGGTGGATCGGACGAAGGTGCCTTTCCGAACTGGTTGAACCCCGAAAGAACGAAAGCAATGCCGAGCAAAAGCGCGCGTGCGTGACTGTTCATTGTTGGTGCCAGACTCATGCCGGCAAAGGCAGCCACGCCAACTGACAATCCCAGCAACAACGCCGCCACCGACAGATTCTTCAGTCGGAGCAGTTGCGCTGCCCGCCCACCGAATTCGGCAAAAAGGACGGCGACCAAGGCAGGGACAAAAATATTCACGGCAGGTTAGCCGTGAAGCCGCAACCCCACCGCGGCAAGATACGATCGCGATGTATCGCTATCGACGCGTTGGCATTCGGCGGCATCGCCCATTGCTTCGAGAAAGGACAATACCACGGTCGACCCACCCGAATCGGCAATCGCATGCTCAAGACCGCGTGCAAGTTCAGCCAGGGGATTGAGGCCGTTATCGCGCGCCGTCCGGCGGATATCGTCGACCGCAAACGCCAATTTCGACGCGCTTAAATGTGGCAGTTCGCGGGCAAGTCCATTGATGCGATCGCACAAGTCGGCTCTTACAGCCAGATTTGCGATTGCGCCTAATCCCATCGCTCGTCTCCAAGGCACAGATGCGCCCGACAGCAAGGTTGCGCAGAACAAGGTAAACAGGCCGTTAACCCAGGCCGCTGGCTTGACTTTGGCAGCCGTCACCGCCATCGGCAGCGACTTCCTATTCAGATTCGAAAGTTTAAGGTCATGGCAAAGCCGACCACGGTCAAGATCAAGCTCGTCAGCACCGCCGACACGGGATTCTACTACACGACCAAAAAGAACCCGCGCAGCCCCAACACCACCGAAAAAATGGTAATGCGCAAATATGATCCTGTCGTGCGCAAGCATGTCGAGTTCAAAGAAGCCAAGATTAAGTAGCGTTTGAGGTCGGCGACGCCCGCGCGGTGCGCCAGCGCACCAACGCGACCGGACGGCGGGCTCAGCCCGACCGACGACGTGGCCTTCGCCAAGATCAGGTTTTAAGCGACCGGCGCGCTCACCAGCGACTCCACGCAACCGATGAACCGCATCAGCGAAATCGGTTTCGATACATAAGCGTCGGCGCCTGCCGCACGAATGCGTTCTTCATCGCCTTTGCCCGCATAGGCTGTCACGGCCATTATCGGAATCGTTGCCAGATCGGCATCGGCGCGGATCGCGACTGTCAGTTCCAGCCCCGTGACATGCGGCATCTGAATATCCATCACGATCAAGTCGGGCGCAAACGCCCGTGCGCGGTCGAGCGCTTCGCGGCCATCGCGCACGGCTTCTGCCTCAAAATCATGCGCGCGCAAAAGCTCGCAGAATAATCGCAGATTGAGTTCGTTGTCCTCGACAACGAGCACCTTCTTTGCCACGCGCTTAACTTTCGTTCGATACGCGTGCAGGATTAGGCGATGAGCAGCGATGATACAAATAACGCAGACACATTGGCGCTGAATGCGCTTGTCTGGGTCCTGCGCGATCCCGACCGCGCCGAGCGCTTTCTCGCGCTGACGGGCCTTGATGGCGACAGTATCCGGGGCCGCATTACCGATCCCGCGCTGCTCGACGGCGTGCTCGGCTTTCTCGAAGCGCATGAGCCCGATCTTGTTGCCTGTGCGCGCGCGCTCGATGTGCAGCCGTCGATTCTGGTCAGCGCGCGGTCGGCGCTGAGCCATTGACCCGTCCTCTCCTCATCACCGATTGCGACGAAGTGCTGCTCCACATGGTCAGCCATTTCGGCGACTGGGTGCGCGACGTGAAAGGCTATGATTTCGATCCGGCGGGCGCGGACTTTTCGAACACGCTGAAAGACCGCAGCACCGGTAAAGCACTCCCGCGCGAAGACGTCTGGCCGCTGCTCGACGGGTTTTTCGAAACCGAAATGCACCGGCAGACGCTGGTGCCCGGCGCGCGTGAGGCGCTGGCCGTGCTGTCCGAGCAGGCCGACATCGTCGTGCTCACCAACCTCGGCCATCATTTTAACGCGCCGCGCGCGGTCCAGCTGACCGGCCACGGCATCACCCACCGCGTCGAAACCAACCAGGGCGGCAAAGGCAACCCGGTCGCGCGGCTGGTCGCTGAATTTGCGCCGAGCGTCACCGTGTTCATCGACGATCTGGCGCATCATCACACGAGCGTCGCCAAACATGCGCCCGACGTGTGGCGACTGCACATGATCGCCGAGCCTTTTATAGCCGAGCGGACGCCGCCTGCGGTGGATGCGCATGCAAGGATCGATGATTGGGGGAATGCATTGAACTGGATCGACGGTAAGTTTTCAGGAAAGGTATTCTGACGATGAAACGCGCGTGCCGCATTTTCACGATTTGCTCAATGAGTTGGTCGTTCGCGGCTTGCGCCACTTCAATGCCGCCCCCTGCAGATCCCCTGACAGTATCGATCCGTACCGAAGATGCCGATCGCTTTGCGAAAATGTTTACGGCAGCCGGCGGAAAGCCGACCGCGGCCCAAATTCAACGTGAGTATCTCGATCCTGGCAGCTATGGCGTCCGGGTTTTTACGCCCGATCGGATTCAGAATGCTGCGGCGTTGGCCGCGAAAATTGCAGCGAACCCCGAAGATTACCGTATCGCCATCGAGCATTGCCTGCCCGTTGCCAAACAGGCAAATGCCGAGCTTCGCGCAATCT
>JANODH010000317.1:0-2089 GCA_031412595.1 Sphingomonas sp.
GACGGCCAGACCGAGGTCCTCGTCGGCGCGGACGAATTTGGCGATGCGGCAACGGTCGATAAACTCATCGCCTTGATCGAACAGCGCCTCGCTTAGTGCGCCAGCATTGGTCCCAATGGCTGGCCCCCGAGAATATGGACGTGCAGATGCGGCACTTCCTGATGCCCGTGCCCGCCGATGTTGGTCAGCAAGCGATAGCCCGGCGCGGGCAGCCCCGCTTCGCGCGCCACATGGCCGACCGCGCGGACGAATCCGGTAATTTCCGGATCAGTTGCACGCGCGGCGAAATCATCCCACGAGACATAATGCCCCTTGGGAATGACGAGGATATGCACCGGCGCTTGCGGATTGATATCGTGAAACGCCAGCGCATATTCGTTTTCGTAAACTGTTTTGTTCGGTATTTCGCCGCGCAAGATGCGGGCAAAAATGTTGCTGTCGTCATAGGGCTGCGTGGTGTCGATCGGCATTAGTTGGCTCTCGCGGCTTTTTCTGCAATCCCCGACGTGCCGGCGCGCCGCGTGAGTTCAGCTTCGACGTCAGCCAGGGTGATACCGCGCGCATTCAGCAGGACGAGCAGATGAAAGACGACATCGGCAGCTTCGCTGGTGAGCGCTGCTTTGTCCTGAACCAGCGCGGCTACGACGGCCTCGACTGCTTCCTCGCCGAATTTTCGCACGATCAGCGGAAGTCCGCCCGCGTTTAATTTGGCCACATAAGACTGATCGGCGCTACCCGCGCTTCGTGATGCAATCGTCGATTCAAGCTGGCGGAGGGTTTCGGTCACGCCGCCGTTAAGCGGCCCCGCTGTGGCGCCGTCAAGCGTCGTTATTCCTGTCGTGCGGCGGTGCCTTGCTCGACCGGCGACCAATCAACACCCCCGCAACGGCCAGACCGAATAAAATCATATCGGTCGGCTCCGGAATACCGATGCCGTCTTGCGCCAATGCCGGCGTGCCCATCGCAAGGAACGCCACCAAGAGAAACCCCCATCTCATGCCGATCCATCGCACGATAATTATGGTATCGCTAGCGAAATGACGTCATTCGCCGGGCTTAAAATACCGAAGTGGGACAGTCATTTCGTTGTGCGCACCGGATAGCCTGCCGCGCCTAGCGCCTGATGTGCTTCGCCGATCGATGATTCGCCGAAATGAAAGATCGACGCCGCCAGAACAGCGCTGGCATGGCCTTCGCGCACGCCATCGACCAAGTGATCGAGCGTGCCGACGCCGCCGCTCGCGACCACGGGAATATCGACGGCGTCGGCTATGGCGCGAGTCAGTTCGAGATCATAGCCATCGCGCGTGCCGTCGCGGTCCATCGACGTGACCAACAATTCGCCCGCGCCAAGTCGCGCAAGATTGACGGCGTGCTTGACCGCATCGATGCCTGTTGCGCGCCGGCCGCCATGCGTGAAGATTTCCCAGCGGATGCGTTCGGGATCGTCGACTCGCCGCGCATCGACCGAGCCGACGATGCACTGGCTGCCGAAACGGGATGCGATATCGGCGACGAGTTCGGGGCGGGAGACGGCCGCTGAATTGACTGCGACTTTGTCGGCGCCCGCCAGCAACAGTGCCCGCGCGTCATCGGCACTGCGCACGCCGCCGCCCACTGTCAGCGGCATGAAGCAGACTTCGGCTGTCCGGCGCACGACGTCGATGATCGTGTCGCGGCCCTCATGGCTGGCACCGATGTCGAGAAAGCACAGTTCGTCCGCGCCGGCGGCATCATAAGCGCGCGCTGCTTCGACCGGATCGCCGGCATCACGCAGGTTCAGGAAATTCACGCCCTTGACGACGCGGCCATCGGCGACGTCGAGACAGGGGATAACGCGGATACGGACGCTCATGCGCTGGCAGCAACAGCCAGCGCCGTCGCCAGATCGAGCCGCCCGTCATAGAGCGCGCGGCCGGTAATCACGCCTTCGATCCCGTCGCGCGCCAGCAGCGCCAGCATGCGGATATCGTCCAGCCCCTTGACCCCGCCACTCGCGATCACCGGCAGATCTGTGCGCCGCGCGAGATCAACTGTCGCATCGATATTGCAGCCCTTGAGCATGCCATCGCGGCCAATGTCGGTGAAC
>JANODH010000318.1:0-5417 GCA_031412595.1 Sphingomonas sp.
AGGGGCACAGGGGACGCTGCTGGATCTTGACCACGGCACCTATCCCTACGTCACGTCTTCTAACCCCGTCGCAGGGGGAGCCTGCGTAGGCACAGGCGTAGGCCCTACCATGATTGACCGCGTGATTGGCGTGGCGAAGGCCTACACGACGCGAGTGGGGGAAGGTCCCTTTCCGACAGAGCTAGAAGATGAAACGGGCGCGCTACTCTGCGATCGCGGGGCTGAGTTTGGCACCACCACAGGTCGCCAGCGCCGCTGCGGCTGGTTTGATGCCGTGCTCGTGCGCCAGTCGGTCGCGGTCAGCGGGATTACGGGCATTGCGCTCACCAAGCTCGATGTGCTCGACGGTTTCGAGACCTTGCAAATCTGCGTTGGCTACCAGCTTAACGGAAAGACCTACGATTATCTCCCGCCGCATGCGATCGATCAAGCGGCAGTCGTGCCCGTCTACGAAGAGATCGAAGGCTGGAGCCAGTCCACAGCCGGCGCACGCAGCTGGGCCGATTTGCCAGCACAAGCCGTCAAATATATCAAGCGCGTCGAAGAGTTGATTGCCTGCCCCGTCGCCATGGTCAGCACATCGCCCGAACGCGAAGACACGATCCTGGTCCGCGATCCCTTCGCGGACTAAAACTTCCGTCCGTCGGGATCGCCCATGACGCCAGCGGCTTTCAGCGACTCCAACACGTCCTCGTCGCTCAGCCGCGTCCAGCCGCCAGGGCCGAGCCGCTCCATCGGACGATAACGGACTTTATATTCCATCCGCTTTGATCCGGCGACCCAATAGCCCAGATAGACATGCGGCAAACCGGCTTCCGCCGCGCGAATGATATGGTCAAGAATGATGAAGTTCCCAAGGCCCGGCCGCGCCGCACTGTCGGCTTCGAAAAAGCTGTAGATCATCGACAGGCCATCATGCTGGCGATCAGTCAGGCACGCCCCAACGAGCTTGCCCGCTCGACCATCGACAGTCGGCTCACGATATTCGACGACATAACTGTCAACCGGCGATTGCTCGACCATGTCGGCATAATCGAGCTCGTCCATCTCCACCATGCCGCCGCCGGGGTGTCGCGCGCCGAGATAGCGACGCAACAAATCGAACTGCTCGTCGGTCGACCACGCCTTACACGCCGAAACTTCGAGATCAGCATGGCGCTTTATCAGCTTCTTCTGCGTCGCGTTCGGCGCGAATTCATTGGTGACCACGCGAACCGCAACGCACGACTGACAATCGAGGCACGACGGCCGGTAGGCAACGCCCTGACTCCGCCGAAAACCGATCCGGCCGAGCGCATCGTTCAATTCAACAGCATTCGGCCCTGACAGCTCGGTAAACACTTTCCGCTCGGTCCGTCCGGGCAGATAAGGGCACGCCGTGGGAGTCGTTACATAAAAGCGGGGGAAGCGGAATTGTGCGGTCACGCCATCGACTATGAAGCTGCTTTGCCGTGATGAAAAGCGGATTTACCACGAAAGAGAGTTAACTTTTAAGCAAGCTCCACCGGGCTCACTTCATAGCCTGCATCGCACAGCGCCGTCATCAGCCGCGCCAGATGTTCGGGGCCGCGCGTTTCGCATTCGATGTCGGTGATCAGGCCCTTTGCGGGCAGCGATGTGAACACCCGCTGGTGATAGACTTCGATGATATTGACGGCCTGTTCGTGGAAAACCTGCGCCACGTGAAACAGCGCGCCGGGGCGATCCTGCAACCGGATCCTGAGCCGCGCCAGCCGCCCCGATCGCGCCAGATCGCGCAGCAGCACATTGGCCAGCAGCCGCGTGTCGATATTGCCGCCGCACAGGATCACGCCGACAGTTCTGCCCCGAAACCGGTCGGGATGCGCTAGCAATGCGGCCAGCCCTGCCGCGCCTGCCCCTTCAACCACCGTCTTTTCGATCTGGAGCAACAGACTTACCGCTTTCTCCAGATCGCGCTCGCTCACCAGCACGATTTCGTCAGCCAGCGCCCGCACCATCTCACGAGTGATCAGGCCCGGATATTTGACGGCAATGCCCTCGGCGAGTGTTTCGCCTTCGCTCGGCATATCGAGGCCGTTGATGAGCGAATACATCGACGGGAACATCTCCGCCTGAACGCCGACAATTTCGATCCCCGGTTTCAGCGCTTTTGCTGCTGTGCCGACACCCGAAAGCAGTCCGCCCCCGCCAATCGGCACTGCAAATACCTCGATTTCCGGCGCATCGGCCAGCATTTCGAGTGCAATCGTCCCCTGCCCTGCCACGATGTCAACATCGTCGAACGGATGCACGAAGGTCAGCCCGCGTTCGGCCTCGAGCGTGCGCGCATGATCATATGCGGCATCGAACGTCTCACCGTGCAGCACGACTGTGGCGCCGTGCCCTTCGGTCTGCGTCACTTTCACGGTCGGTGTCGGGATCGGCATGACAATGGTCACTGGCACGCCGAGCCGCGCACCATGATAGGCGAGCGCCTGCGCATGATTGCCTGCTGACGCCGCAATGACACCTTTTGCACGGCGCGCGTCGGGCATCAGCAGCAGTTTGTTCAGCGCGCCACGCTCTTTGTAGGCCGCCGTAAACTGCAGATTTTCGAACTTGAGGTAAACTTCGGCGCCCGTCAGCGCCGACAGCGTAATCGAATGCAGTGTCGGCGTGCGCACCACATTGCCGGCGATCCGCGCTGCCGCTGCTTCGATGTCGGCAAGCGCGACGGGCGAGGTTTCGATGTTTGTTGCTGTTGCCATTTCAGCCGTGGCGTCTAACCGATAAGAACAACAAACGAAACAGTGGCGACGAGGAACAGTCCGGATGGCAAAACTGGCATTTATCGGGCTCGGCGTCATGGGCGGGCAAATGGCGAAGCATCTCGCTGCTGCGGGTCACGAACTCGTCGTCTACAACCGCACACGCGCAAAAGCCGATGCGTGGGTCGAGGCATATAAAGGACTTGTCGTCGACAGCCCTGCCGAAGCCGCAACCGATGCCGACGCCGTCATCACTTGCGTCGGCAACGACGACGATCTCGCGTCGGTAACGCTTGGCCGCGACGGTGCTTTCAAAGCAATGACCAAGGGCGCTGTATTCATCGATCACACGACCGTTTCCGCTAAGATCGCGCGGCAGCTTGCCGTCGAAGCCAAAGGAATGGGCCTGCACAGCGTCGATGCGCCCGTCACCGGCGGACAGGTCGGCGCCGTCAACGGCACGCTCACGCTGATGTGCGGCGGCACGGAAAAGGGGATCGCTGCCGCCTCGCCGATTATGGGCGCTTATTCGAGCCGCATCGTCCATGTCGGCCCGCCGGGTGCGGGGCAAACCACCAAAATGTGCAATCAGATTGCTTTTGCCGGCACGATCCAGTCCTTGTCCGAAGCGATGCGCTTTGCCCAAGCCGCCGATCTCGATCTCGACCGCGTGTTCGAATCGATCAGCGGCGGGGCGGCGGGCAGCTGGCAGATGACCAACCGCTGGGCGACCATGGTCAACGACGAATATGATTTCGGCTTCGCCGTCGACTGGATGCGCAAGGATTTGGGCCTCGCTTTCGAAGAAGCCCGTGCCAACGGGGCGACGCTACCCGTCGCCGCGCTCGTCGATCAATTCTACGCCGAAGTGCAAGCGATGGGCGGCGGCCGTCAAGACACGAGTGCGCTGGTCAGACGGTTGAAGAAGGTTTGAGCGGCAACGCTTGACCCCGACTCCCCACTCTGCGATTCTGCGCCCGAACAGGGGTCGGGTCGATGGCAAGTCGGGCAAATGAAACGCCGGTGTGGCGCGATGCCGTGAAGCGCGGCGCGGTGCGCAGTGGCACGCTAGCCGGATCGGTTGCACTGATCCTCGCGTCACTGCTCCTCACGCTCGCCCTCGTCAGCTACCGCCCGAGCGACCCCGCGATGAACACGGCGGCCGCTGGCCCCGCCAACAACTGGCTGGGCAGCATCGGCGCGTGGACGTCGGACATCATGCTCTGGCTTAGCGGCCCTGCGATCATTCTGCTCGTGCCCGTCATGACAATCACGGCAATCAGAATGTGGCGCGATGTGCCCGTCAGCGGCTGGCGACAGCGCGTGCTTTGGGCGAGTTTCGGCATTGCGCTGATCGGCGTCGGTCTTGCGCTGTTCCGCGGCGATGCTGTCTTCGGCCTGCCAGCGGGCCTCGGCGGCGTCATCGGTCTGGCCGGCGCAGGCGCGCTCAAATGGGCGCTGGCTTTCATTCCCGATGCGCAAATCCAAAGCATCGCGCAGTTCGTTCTCGCCACGGTCATCGCCATAACCGGCATCGTCATCTGGGCGCGTAGCCTCGATCTCGACGATGCCGAGCGCGCATTCCTTTTCCGCCGCCGTGATCCCGATGCCGCGCCGCGCCCTGCCAAGCCTGCGCGCCTCCCCGCGCCTGCCCCGCGCGCCACGACCCCTGTCGAACCGCGCCCGCGCCCGATCATCGCCGATCGCAACGCCGCGCCTGCCAACGTCAAAGGCAAGGAGCGCCAGACCAGCCTTGCCCTGAAAGACCGCTACGTCCTTCCTTCGCTCGACCTGCTCACCCCTGCCCCCCCAAGCAAAGGCCCCGCGATCGACAAAGCCGGCCTCGAACGCAACGCCCGCCTCCTCGAAACCGTTCTCGACGATTTCAAAGTGAAAGGCACGATCACCGAAGTCCGCCCCGGCCCCGTCGTCACCATGTACGAACTCGAACCCGAAGCGGGGATCAAGGCAAGCCGCGTCATCCAGCTGGCCGACGACATCGCCCGCAACATGTCCGCGCTGTCCGCCCGCGTCGCCACCATTCCGGGGCGCAGCGTTATCGGCATCGAACTCCCCAATGCCCGCCGCGAGAGCGTCGTCCTCCACGAAATGATCGCATCCCAAGCCTTCGAGGACGGCGCGGGCTCGCTCCCGATCATCCTTGGCAAGAATATCGCGGGCGATCCCGTCATTGCCGATCTCGCCCCCATGCCGCATCTCCTCGTCGCGGGCACCACCGGCTCGGGCAAATCAGTCGGCCTCAATGCCATGATCGTCTCGCTGCTCTATCGCCTCACCCCCGATCAGTGCCGCATGATCATGATCGACCCGAAGATGCTCGAACTCAGCACCTACGACGATATCCCGCATCTCCTCGCGCCCGTCGTCACTGAGCCCGCCAAAGCCATCCGCGCGCTCAAATGGGCGGTCGAGCAGATGGAGGAACGCTACCGCATGATGGCCAGCGTCGGCGTTCGCGGGCTTGCCAGTTTCAACGAGAAAGTCCGCAGCGCCAAGGCAAAGGGCGCAGACCTCGGCCGCCGCGTCCAGACCGGTTACGACATGGACACCGGCCAGCCGATCTATGAGGAAGAAAAGCTCGAATATGAGCCACTCCCGCAGATCGTCGTCATCGTCGACGAACTCGCCGACCTCATGATGACCGCCGGCAAGGAAGTCGAATTCCTC
>JANODH010000319.1:0-2044 GCA_031412595.1 Sphingomonas sp.
GAACAAGCCCAGGCGGACATCGAATCCGAGCGGATCGGCCTTCGCAACCAAACCGAAATTCGATTGCACACCAGCGTATCCGGTCCACGGTTGCCCGGTGAAAACGTTGCGCGGGGCGCGCTTCGGCAGAGTCAGACCCCCGGTAAATATCGTTGGGAGGGTCTCGAAGCTCCAATCCCGCTGCTGGCTCCAGAAAGGCATGATCTCGATGCCGTCGCGCGGGGCAACGCGAAGGGATACTGCTGTCGAGAGGCTGTCATTGATTGTGCCGAACTGTGTGCCGTTGTGAAATCGATCGACGCCAGCCGCAATGCCAAGTCGATCTCCGGCGATCGGGATTTGCAGATCTATCTCGCCCGATACGCCGCGCCACGGCCCCTGCGTCAACTGGATAGACGTCAGCAGCGTGTCACCGGGCTTGGCAAGATCATAGTCAACGATGCCTGTCGGTGCAGGAAAGCTATATCCTTGCGCAGAAATACCAACCCGGACAGCCGATCCGTTTACCAGCCTGCTATTCAGATTGCCCTGAAGATCGACGTAAAGTCCTTCGATGCGGACGTTTCCGGCAACGATCGGTGAAAAGCCGCGTACATTCGATTCGTTGTAGATACCGATCGATTGGTCGCCGACACTTTTGCCAAACGCGTCTTCCGCTGCTGTGATTGCATTATTGTCGGCAATCTGCGCGTAAGCGGGGTGCGTCACGACAACTGCAGCGCCCACCAGTATTCGCGAATTTGGCCCCATGTTGATTGGCTGACACGCAAACTATTCAAGGTCAAGCTATGGTAAATGCTTGGATGTGACTTATCCGCCACATTTCCGATTCGCAGCAATAAGAAATTCGACGTTTCCATCTGGGCCTTTGATCGGGCTTTCGACGATTCCCTCGACGACCCAGCCCTGTGCCTCGATCCAGGATTGGACGCCCACGCATGCTGATGCGTGCAAAACCGGATCGCGCACGACCCCCCCTTTGCCGACCTGCTCTCGCCCGACTTCGAATTGTGGCTTGATAAGTGCCATCAGTCGCGCCGACGGAGCGGCAAACATCAGGGGACGTTCCAGAACCTTGGCGAGACCTATGAAGCTGGCATCGCAAACGAAGAGATCGATGGCTTCGGGGACATGTGTCTGATTAAGGATACGAGCGCTGGTTTGTTCGTGGACGATCACTCGACCGTCCTGCCGCAACTTCCAGGCAAGCTGATTGGTCCCTGAATCGACAGCATAGACTTTTGCGACGCCATTTGTGAGCAAAACATCGGTAAACCCGCCTGTCGACGATCCAACATCCATCGCGATTGCGCCTGCTACGTCCCACCCGAAATGGACGAGACCATGCGCCAGCTTTACGCCACCGCGCGAAACCCATGGATGATCACGAGTCTTCACGATAAGCATTGCATCATCGGCGACCAATTGCCCGGACTTATCGATCCTCCGATCTTGGGCATAAACGTTGCCCGAAAGAATGAGCGCCTGAGCACGCGTCCGGCTGTCGGCCAGGCCCAGGTCGAACAAACGTTGGTCGGCGCGAATTTTCGGCATGGCTCGCCAATAGTCAGACTATCGTCCCCGCGCGAGTTGTTCCTCGACGATCGTGAACGCTGATTGCCTCCCTTTTGCGATTTCATCGGGGACCGCGGTGGCGAAAAAAGCCACACCTGTTCCCGCAGCCCGATCTATCCAAAGTCCAGAACGCAAGCCGTAAGCTTCGCCGGCATGGCCGACACGCGGCCGTCCGTCGCCGAACGGATCGTCCCGACAGCCGGACACCGGCGTGGCCAAAATCTGGACCGAAAGTCCATAGTGACATAGAAACCCGCCTTCGGTGTCGCCATTTCGGCCATCGAACACCCAGAGCGGCGTGACGAGGATTTTTATCGATGTGCTCGTTAGGAAACCATCGCCATTACGCAGGAATAACTGCCCGATTTTTGCAAGATCGCGCCCGGAGATCCGCAAGCCGCCCTGGGGCGAAAAAAGAGCGCCATTCTCGCCAAAGCGGTAGGTCGTCAGATCGCAACTGCCTTCGGTA
>JANODH010000320.1:0-1926 GCA_031412595.1 Sphingomonas sp.
ATCGGTTAGCGCCAGCGTCACCTTGCGATCTGCCAGCAGCTTTTGGACACGCGAAATCTGGATATCGACGATCGGCCCCATGTTTGCCTGGCTCAAACGATGAAACAGAATGATCTCGTCGAGCCGGTTGAGGAATTCGGGGCGGAAATGCCCGCGCACGATTTCCATGACTTGCGGCTCGACACTTTCGACGGTCTGCTCGTCAGGCAGGTTGGCGATATATTGCGAGCCGAGGTTCGACGTCAGAATGATCAGTGTGTTGGTGAAGTCCACGGTCCGGCCTTGTCCATCGGTCAACCGCCCGTCGTCGAGCACTTGCAAAAGGACGTTGAAGACGTCGCCATGCGCTTTCTCGACTTCGTCGAACAGGATCACCTGATAAGGCCGCCGCCGCACGGCTTCAGTCAGAACGCCGCCCTCTTCATAACCGACGTAGCCCGGCGGCGCGCCGATCAGCCGCGCGACCGAATGCTTTTCCATGAATTCGCTCATGTCGATGCGGACCATTGCCGAGCCATCGTCGAATAAAAACTCGGCAAGCGCTTTGGTCAGCTCGGTTTTGCCGACGCCCGTTGGCCCCAGAAACATGAAGCTGCCAAGCGGACGATTGGGATCCTGCAGCCCGGCGCGCGCGCGGCGCACCGCGGCAGAGACGGCTTTGATGGCAGCTTCCTGCCCGATGACACGCTTGCCGATCACGCTTTCCATCGCGAGCAGTTTTTCGCGCTCGCCTTCCATCATCCGCTCGACGGGAATGCCCGTCCAGCGCGCAACGATTCCGGCGATGTCGTTGGCTGTCACTTCCTCGCGCAGCATCGCGCCTGCGGCTGCACCTTGCGCTTCGGCCAGTTGCTTTTCGAGTCCCGGGATCGTGCCATATTGCAGTTCGCCCGCACGCCCCAGGTCGCCGCCGCGCTGTGCCTGATCGAGCTGGAGCCGCGCCGTGTCGAGTGCTTCCTTCAGCTTGGCTTCGGCATGAATTTTCTCTTTTTCGGCCTGCCAGCGCGTCGTGAGCGCAGCAGACTGCTCTTCGAGGTCCGCCTGATCCCTGCGGATCGTGATCAGGCGTTCCTTCGATGCTGCATCGGTTTCTTTTTCAAGCGCAAGCGCTTCGATTTTCATCTGGATGATGCGTCGGTCGAGGCTTTCGATTTCCTCGGGCTTCGATTCGACTTCCATGCGCAGGCGCGATGCCGCTTCGTCCATCAAGTCGATCGCTTTGTCGGGCAGAAAGCGATCGGTGATATATCGATTCGATAGCGCCGCTGCGCTGACGATGGCGGCATCGGTTATGCGGACGCCGTGGTGCAGCTCGTACTTTTCCTTCAGCCCGCGCAGGATCGATACAGTGTCCTCAACCGTTGGTTCGCCAACGAATACGGGTTGAAAGCGCCGCTGGAGTGCCGCGTCCTTTTCGACATATTTGCGATATTCATCGAGCGTCGTCGCGCCGATACAGTGCAGTTCACCGCGCGCGAGCGCCGGTTTCAGCAGGTTCGACGCATCCATCGCGCCGTCGGTTTTGCCAGCACCGATCAGCGTGTGCATTTCGTCGATGAACAGAATGATCTGCCCATCGGCAGCGCGCACTTCGTCGAGCACGCCTTTGAGCCGCTCTTCGAATTCGCCGCGATACTTCGCGCCGGCAATCAAGGCACCCATGTCGAGCGCCATCAAGTCACGGCCCTTGATGCCATCGGGCACGTCGCCGTTGGCAATGCGGAGCGCAAGGCCTTCGGCGATGGCGGTCTTGCCCACGCCCGGCTCGCCGATCAGCACGGGATTATTCTTCGTCCGGCGCGCCAGAATCTGGATCGTCCGGCGGATTTCCTCGTCGCGGCCGATGACGGGATCGAGCTTGCCCTCGCGCGCGGCTTCGGTCAGGTCGCGGGCATATTTCTTCATCGCGTCATAACGATCTTCAGC
>JANODH010000321.1:0-15498 GCA_031412595.1 Sphingomonas sp.
CAATCCCATGCGGCCGGCGCGGTAGGCCATCCGCCCGCATTCGACTGACAGTTTCATCGCGCGCGCCATCAGGATCGGGTCTTTCGCTTCCGCAATCGCTGTGTTCATTAAAACGCCGTCGCACCCCAGTTCCATCGCAACGCTGGCATCGGACGCCGTGCCGACCCCGGCATCGACGAGGACTGGTACTTTAGCACCCTCCACGATGAGCCTGATCATGACACGGTTCTGTATACCCAGCCCCGAGCCGATCGGTGCCCCCAATGGCATGATCGCGACGGCACCGGCATCTTCCAATCGCTTCGCCATGATCGGATCATCCGAACAGTAAACCATCGGGAAAAAGCCTTCTTTGGCGAGGATTTCGGTCGCGCGCAGGGTTTCGACCATGTCGGGATAGAGCGTTTTCGCTTCGCCGAGCACTTCGAGTTTCACCAGGTCCCAGCCGCCTGCTTCGCGCGCTAGCCTTAACGTCCGGATGGCGTCCTCGCCCGTAAAGCATCCGGCTGTGTTGGGCAGGTATGTGATTTTAGCAGGGTCGATATAGTCCATCAGCAGCGGCGCATTACGATCGCTGACATTCACGCGGCGAACGGCAACGGTGACGATTTCGGCACCCGACGCGTCAACAGCAGCCGCGTTTTGCGCGAAGTCCTTGTACTTGCCGGTGCCGACGATCAGACGAGACTGAAACGTTCTTCCTGCGACTGACCAGTTGTCATTGTCATGATCACCCCCGCCGACGAATGTCACGATCTCGATCTGGTCGCCGTCTGCGATGATCACGTTGGAGAGCGTCGAGCGCGGCACGATTTCGAGATTGCGCTCTACCGCGACTTTTGCCGGGTCAAGGCCAAGCTCGTTTGCCAGGTCGGCAAAGCTTGAGCCTGCAGAAATACGGCGATATTCGCCGTTTACTGTTATACTGAGTGCGCTGTCGCCAGACATGGTGGTCATTCGAATCCTGTGCTTGCATTTTAGCGATAGTTGAACGCGTGCCGGTGGTCGATGGCATCGTTGACCTTGATTGACGCAACAGTCTATCGCTTCGCCGATGCAAACCGTGACAATCATCGACGGCATGGCCTATCCGTTCGGGCGCAAGAATGTCGACACCGACGTCATCATTCCAGCGCAATGGCTGAAAACGATTACGCGCGCCGGACTGGCAAAGGGCGCGTTCGAAACAGTGCGGGCTGAAGCTGGCAACGTTTTCGACGATGCAACTTATGCAGGCGCTTCGATCCTGATCGCGGGGGATAATTTCGGGTGCGGGTCGAGCCGCGAGCATGCGGCGTGGGCTCTCGATGACATGGGCATAAAAGCGGTAATTGCACCGAGCTTTTCGGACATTTTTTCGGGCAATGCTTTCAAGAACGGCATTCTCACGGTGGTATTACCGCAAGTCGCGATCGACCGGCTGATGATTGTTGCCGAGACGGACACGATACATATCGACCTCGAGGCGCAAACCGTCACCACGAAGTTTCAGGATCGCTTCACATTCGAAGTCGATTCGTTTCGCAAGCAATGTCTGTTGAACGGAACCGACGAGATTGCGCTGACGCTCACATCGAGTGCCAAAATCGACTCTTATGAACAAAAAATAGGGGCAGCACGGCCCTGGCTGAACGAGGGGCTTGCGGCATGAAAGCATTGTTATCGAAAGATGTCGGCGGACCGGAAAGTCTTGTTTTTGCCGACATCGAGGCGCCCATTGCCGGACCGGGGCAATTGCTGGTCGCGGTCAAGGCGTGCGCGGTCAATTACCCCGACGTTCTGATCATCGAAGACAAATATCAGTTCAAGCCCGCGCGCCCTTTCGCACCTGGAAGCGAAATTGCCGGTGTCGTCGAAGCGCTCGGTGCTGGTGTCACCGGGTTCCAGGTTGGCGATCGCGTCATTGCCGTAACGGGGCACGGCGGGCTGGTCGAACGAATCGTCATTCCTGCAGCGTCTGCGTACAAATTGCCACCCGAGCGCAGCTTCGAAGAAGGTGCTGCGCTTTTGATGACCTATGCGACATCGATCCACGCACTGGCCGATCGTGGCAAGATCAAGGAAGGCGATGTCTTGCTTGTGCTTGGCGCTGCGGGCGGCGTGGGACTGGCGGCTGTTGAACTCGGTGTGGCTTTCGGTGCACGTGTCATTGCCGCGGTTTCGAGCGAGGAGAAAGCCGAAGCTGCGCGCACTGCGGGGGCTCATGATACGATCATTTACGGGCGAGCGCCGTTTGACAAGGAAGCCTCCAAGGCGCTTGCCGATGTATTCAAGGCAAAAGTGGGCGCCGACGGTGCGGACGTGGTCTACGATGCAGTCGGCGGTGATTACGCTGAACCCGCTGTGCGCTGCATGGCTTGGGAAGGACGCTACCTTGTCGTCGGTTTCCCGGCGGGAATCCCGAAATTGCCGCTAAATCTTACGTTGCTGAAAAGCTGCGATGTCTGCGGCGTGTTTTGGGGCGCTTTTGCTGCGCGTAATCCTTCTGCGAACGCAGCGCATGTTGCGCGACTGTTCCGGCTCTGGGCAGACGGGAAGATCGCACCTCGTGTCACTGAAGTTTTCCCCTTCGATCGCGGGGGCGATGCGATTGCAGCGCTGGGCAATCGCTCTGCCATCGGAAAGCTGGTCGTGAAGGTTGCCGATTAGCCGCACGCCGCCTATCTGAGGATCAAGCGAAACGAGGGATCGTCATGACAAATTTTTCTGACCGTGAAGCCGCGTTTGAAACAAAATATGCGCGCGACGAAGAAATGCAGTTTCGCGTAACAGCACGCCGCAACAAGCTCGTCGGCCTATGGGCGGCTGAGAAAATGGGCCTTACGGCCGCGGAAGCAGCCCCGTATGCAACGTCAGTCGTCCAAGCCGATTTCGAAGAAGCCGGCGATGATGATGTGGTCCGCAAGATCGTTGGCGATCTGGCCGCAGCGGGCGTGGAGGTCGATAACGCTGCCGTTACCGCGCTCCTCGCCGAAAAGACCGTCGAAGCGCGTCGCCAACTGATGGAATCGCAGTAAATGGGCATGGCTGCAGTTGATATTGAGGCGATGATCCTTGCAGCGATCCCCGGCGCGCAGGTCGAAATCACGGATCTGGCCGGCGACGAAAATCATTACGCCGCGCGCGTTGTTTCGGAAAGTTTCCGTGGCCAACCGCGCGTCAAGCAGCATCAGGCTGTTTACAACGCACTTGGTGGGCGAATGGGTGGTGTGCTTCACGCGCTGCAACTGACCACCGCGACGCCCGAATAAGGATTTGATTATGACTGACGCCGTCCACGCTCGCATCGCCGAACTCGTCACGACAAATAATGTCGTCTTGTTCATGAAAGGCACGCCACTGTTTCCGCAATGCGGCTTTTCGTCGAAAGCCATTTCGATTCTCGATCATCTCAATGTCGATTATGAGACTGTCGATGTCTTGCAGGACATGGAAATTCGGCAAGGCATCAAAGAATATAGCGACTGGCCGACTGTCCCGCAGCTTTATGTCAAAGGCGAATTTATCGGCGGCAGCGACATCATGATGGAAATGTTCGAAGCCGGCGAATTGCAGGACGTGTTTTCTGCCAATTAGCGGCAGGGGGTCCGGGCGAGGGCGGGTCAGTTTGCGAGATCAGGGGAGCTGAAACTGACCCGCCGCTCTTTTTAGGCGGGGGACACCGCCATTGGGACACCAGCCGTGATGCAGAAGCTGTGCCAAGTTATGGAAACCTTGGGATTGCGCCGGTAACGATGGTTTAGAGAAGTTAACCTCACCATCGATTGTAAGAAATTCCGACGCTGCAGCGTTATGGCGCGACAACAAGGCAGGCGCTGCCGGTGGCTTTTACAGCGGCGCACAATTTTTCAGCTTCGGTTCGTCCTGGCATCGGTCCAGCCTGCAGCCGCGATAGTGCACCAGCCGGCACGACGTAACGCTGGTAGGTTCCAAGCGCACCGACTCGATTTTGCAGGTTGGCCCAAAGTGTCGCTGCCGCCGTTGCATTGCTGAAGGCACCAAGTTGAACGCGCCAAGCCCCACCGGGCGCGCGCGCCACGACTGCGGCCGATGTGCTGACGGGTGGCTTAGCAAGCGCCGCCCTTGTGACGGGGGCAACAACCGGATCGACGCGCCGGTCTGCAGCTTGGTCGAAAACCTGTGCGAGACGCAGCCCGCGCTGACGCTGGTCCGACGGAATAAACTTGTCGAGTTGCACAAGCGCCACTTTTGCCGCAGCGACATCCGCCGCCGCCGCTCGTGTCATCAGTGCGTAGGCGCGAACCCAATCCTTTTCGACCATATCGCCGTTAAACAGGAGGGTTGCATAAACATATTGCGACTGCGGAAAGTTGTTGCCCGCTGCTTCCTCCAGAAACGGAATGGCTTCGCGTTGGCGTCCGTTCTGGAAAAGTGTGAGGCCATAAGCATTGCGGGCGCGTTCGTGCCCCTGATCGGCGGCGCGCTTGAACCAGCTTTCGGCGGTTTGCGGCTCTGCAGGAACACCGCGGCCGAGACGGAATGCCTGTCCCATATTATACTGAGCATCCGCGTCACCGGCAGTGGCAAGCGGCTGCCACGTTGCAACGGCCGATGCGAAATCGCCGCGTTGATAAGCATCGATGCCGGCTTTGACGTCTGCGAATGCAGGGCAGCTGCAGATTAAACCAGCAACGGCGCTTAAAACTAATAAGATGCGATTGCTCATTATCGACGCTCCCGGTGCCTAGGCAGAACATAGCGCAAAAATGGTTAACGCGTTCCTAGCGATCCTGCTTCGACCCGCGAGCCTCGTCGTTGAGCCTGTCGTTCAAATGTTAACCCTATCTTAGGCCCGTGCGTGGCAAAGATCGGGGAGAACGCACGATTATCCAAGGAATCCAGATGCGCGTATTGGCAATGGCTTCGCAAAAGGGCGGATCAGGGAAGACGACCCTATCCGGACACCTCGCGGTGCAAGCACAGTTGGCAGGGGCCGGGCCCGTTGTCTTGATCGACATCGATCCACAGGGATCGCTTGCCGACTGGTGGAACGAGCGCGAGGCTGAATTGCCTGCCTTTGCGCAAACAACAGTGGCTCGGTTGCAAGCCGATCTCGAAATGCTTCGTCAGCAGGGCTTTCGGCTCGCCGTGATCGATACCCCACCGGCAATAACCATGGCCATCCAGAGCGTGATCGCAGTTGCCGAACTGATCGTTATTCCAACCCGTCCAAGTCCGCATGACTTGCGCGCTGTCGGTGCGACAGTCGATCTTTGCGATCGGGCCGGAAAGCCATTGCTGTTCGTCGTGAACGGCGCAACGCCAAAAGCCAAAATAACCTATGAAGCCGCCGTTGCTTTATCGCAGCACGGAACCGTCGCTCCGGTTACGCTCCATCATCGCACTGACTTTGCCGCTTCGATGATCGACGGTCGCACAGTCATGGAGTGTGATCCAAAAGGGCGGTCGGCAAATGAAGTCCGCGAATTGTGGGAATATGTGTCCGACCGTCTCGAGAAGAACTTTCGCCGGACAGTCTTTGCAGCGCCGGGTGCCATGTCTTCTGCAGTCGCTGCGGCGCCGCGACCCGCCGCGGGAGGCTTTGGCCGCCGCGTCGTTGGGCAGTGAGAGACACGATGATGACCGAACCAAAGCCTCTCGCGTCCCTTTCGTCGACGCTCCTGGCACGCAAAGGCCAAGCAAAGCCTGCCATGCGCCCGCAAGGTTTCGCGGGTTTCGGCATGGCTGCGGCAAGCGCTGCGCATGATGATCTTGGCTGGAACGACATGGGTTTTGAGCAGCCCCATGTTTCTGCAGACGTCGTGCCGATCCACGCGAGCATCGAACCGGAAACCCCTGCGTCGGCCATCGTTCACCGTCAGCAGGAAGCGTTGGCGCGCGAATTGGTGCCTGTCGTGCAAGCACAGAAACTTACGCGCGCCGCACCTGGATCGAAAGGCAAAGCGGCTTTCACGTTGCGGCTCGACCCAGAACGCCATCTCCAACTCCGGCTTGTCTGCGCGCTTCAGCATCGCTCCGCTCAGCAGGTTGTGATTGCTGCCCTTGACGCTTTTCTCATTGATCAACCTGCCGTGGCCCAAATGGCTGCGGCCAAATCCGCTTCCAAGCGCTGAAGGATCCGACGATGATTTCGACACGGTTCATCAAATTAGCTGTTTCCGGTATCGCTCTCGGAATGTCGCTGACTGGCGGTCATCCCGGCCATGGGACGTCAAGCACAGCTTCGGCAGAAGCAAAGCAATTGCAAATTGCCGCTGAAGCTGCAGCAAAAGCCGACGTTGCGCTTTCCGCCCAAAATTTCCGCAATGCCATTCGCTTTGCCGAAACTGCCGTGGAATATGCGCCTCGCAACGCGGCTTATCGCATGATGCTGGGCCAGGCGTATCTGGGTGCGGGGCGGTTCTCATCTGCAGAAACCAGCTTTTCCGACACGTTGACGTTGGCACCCGATAACGGCCGCGCGGCGTTGAACCTCGCGCTGACCGAGATTGCACAGGGCAAGTACGATCAGGCGCTAACGACGCTTGGTGATTACCGCACAAAGATGGCGCTTTCCGACTATGGTCTTGCGGTCGGCCTTGCCGGCGATGTGCGCACGGCTGTCGCAACGCTCGAAGGAGCCGTGCGTGCTGGCGATAATGGCGCCAAGACACGACAGAACCTCGCGCTGAGTTATGCATTGGCTGGCCGCTGGGCCGATGCCCGCGTGACAGCGATGCAGGATTTATCGGGCAATGACGTCAATGACCGGATCGCGCAGTGGGCAACGTTTGTGCGCCCCGCATCGTCTTATGATCAGGTCGCGTCCTTGCTTGGCGTGCGGCCTGTCTCGGATGCTGGACAGCCGACGCGCCTCGCGCTGAACGGATTTGTCGATACGGATGTCGCTGCCGTTAAAACGGCGCCCGCGCCCGCATCTGCGCCGACGTCGACCGATCAGCCCGCCGTAGAAACAGCGCAAGCAGCAACAGTCGCTGCACCCCCCGTTTTCGAAACACCAGCAACAGTGGCTCAATCGACATCACCCGGCGTGGTGATGGGTGAACGTCGCGAAGTGGTGCAAATGCTGCCGGCAACCTACGGCAATAACGAGCGGGGAAACGAAACCGTTCGTGTGGCTGCCGGCCCGGCGAAGCAGATGGTTGTTCCAGTGATGAAGCCGCAACCGCGGATTTCCGGTGCGTTCGTACAGCCCAAGCGCATTGTTCGCAGTGTCGAGACCGGCAGATATGTCGTCCAACTCGGCGCATTCGAGAACGCACTGGTATCGCGCGATGCGTGGAAGCGCCTTTCGGCCCGGTACGCCTTGTCTCATTACGATCCGGCAAATAGTGCCGCAAAAATCAGCGGCGCTAACTTCGTTCGCCTTTCAGTCGGTGGCTTCGAAAACCGCGCCGAAGCGGTTCGCGTTTGTGCGCGGATTCGAAACGGCGGCGGTACCTGTTTCGTGCGCGGTGTGCTGGGCGATGCCCCCGCGCAATGGGCGCAGCGCGGAACGGCCAGATCGGTAAAGCCCGTCCGCGTCGCCGCCCGCTAGCTGATCGTTCGACCACCCTTAATCGTGCGGATGGCTTTGCCTTGAACGGGTAGGCCGTCGAACGGCGTATTCCCTGCAAAAGACCGAAACGCGTTTGCCTTGATCTGCCAAGGTTTGTCGGGATC
Organism: Sphingomonas sp.; assembly: GCA_031412595.1. GTDB lineage: Bacteria > Pseudomonadota > Alphaproteobacteria > Sphingomonadales > Sphingomonadaceae > Sphingomonas_O. Next base: position 7,645 of record JANODH010000321.1, read on the forward strand.
GAGCAGGCATAAATCGGCGGGCGCACCAACATCGAGCCGTCCGGCCTCGACGCCCAATATGCGCGCCGGTGCAGCCGCCGTCATGTCGGCCAGCCGATCCATCGTAATGAACTCATCGCGGACGAGGCCCAGGCCAAGTGTCAGCAGGGTTTCGGCGCCAGCCATACCTGGGTCAGCGTCGGTAAAAGGGAGCCGTTTTGCTTCCGGCCCGCGTGGATCATGGCCCGAGCACAAGACATCAATCGTACCATCTGCCAAGGCTTCGAGACAAGCCTGCCGGTCGTCTTCGCTGCGCAATGGCGGCGACAGGCGGGCAAAAGTGCGGAAATCACTGACGGCGATGTCGGACAAAAGAAGGTGAGCGGGTGTGATTCCACAAGTCACCGGCAATCCGCGCGATTTGGCGCGGCGGATGCGCTCGAAGCCCGCTTTCGTCGTTACCTGACGAAAATGAATCGCCGCGCCGGTGTCTTCGGCAAGCATGATATCACGCGCGATTGCAATGGCTTCGGAGAAAGCCGGCGCTGCGGGGAGGCCGTGGCGCGTTGCTGTCTCGCCGCTGGTGGCAACGGCATGGCGCGTGAGGCCGCTGTCTTCGGCATGCGCAATGACCGTCATGCCGAGCGAACCGGCATAAGCGAGCACGCGGTGCATCACCCCTGAATCGGCAATCCAGTGTCGCCCGGTCGCGACGGCCTTGGCACCCGCTTTTCGCATCAGGGCAAATTCGGCCAGGTCCTTGCCTTGCAATCCCCGCGTTGCCGCTGCCAGGGGATGCACCCAGAGATGCGGCTTTGCAGCAAGCGTGGCCCGCTGAACAAGGCCGGGATCGTCGAGTGGCGGCGACTGATCCGGCATCAGGGCGATCCGCGTGATCCCCCCTGCCGCACAGGCTGCGCGCTCGACGGCGAAGACGCCAAGATCGACGAGACCTGGCGCAACGATGAGGCCGGTCGCGTCGATAACCTCATCAACATCACGCAAATCGAAGTTGGCGAGTGCCGCGATCGTGTCACCGTCGATCAGGACATCGATGCTGCCGCCAGTGATGGCGATGCGGCTCATGACCGGCGCTCCCGGGTCAGGACATCGAGGCAGGCCATGCGGACAGCGACACCCATCTCGACTTGCTCAGCGATATGAGAACGTCCGGGTAAGTCCGCGATATTGCTCGTGATTTCCACACCGCGATTCATCGGCCCGGGGTGCATGACGATCGCTTCGGGTGCCGCCCGAGCGAGCCGTTCTTCGGTCAGCCCATAGAGCATATGATATTCTCGCGTTGAGGGAATGAAAGCACCATCCATCCGCTCGTTCTGGAGCCGCAGCATCATGACGACATCGGCGCCTGCGATCCCGGCATCCATATCAGTGAAAGCGGTAACACCCATGCGTTCGATATCGCGCGGCATCAGTGTGGCAGGCGCGACGACGCGGACGTCGGCAGCAAGCGCTGTTAGCGCCAATATATTTGAACGCGCCACACGGCTGTGCATGACGTCGCCACAGATCGCTACACGGATGTTGGCGATCCGGCCGAAATGGCGGCGGATGGTGAGCGCGTCCAGCAGGGCCTGCGTCGGATGCTCGTGACTACCGTCACCGGCATTGAGGACCGGGCAATCGACCTTGTCAGCAATCAGCGCGACTGCTCCCGATGAGCCGTGACGGATGACAATGATGTCGGCGCGCATGGCATTCAGCGTAATCGCCGTATCGATCAGCGTTTCGCCTTTTTTGAGCGAGGATTGTGCGGCATGCATGTTGACGACGTCTGCGCCGAGCCGTTTGCCCGCGATTTCGAAGCTGAGCAGCGTCCGCGTCGAATTTTCGAAAAAAGCGTTGATCTGCGTTAGCCCGTCGAGCCGGTGGTCCGATTTGCCGTGGGTGCGATTATGGTCGACCCACTGATCGGCTTCGTCGAGCAGAAACGCGATCTCGTGCGGCTGAAGGCCCGCGATGCCCGTGAGGTCGCGATGGGGAAACGGCGAAGTCATTAAAGGGGCCGCTTAGGCGGCGCTCGCCAGCCGGTCAATCGCACCCTGCAAGATGTAGGCCGCAGCCGCGCAATCGATGCGAACGGCGCGTTTGGCGCGCGTGATATCGGCCGCAATCATCTGCCGTTCGACAGCAGCGGTCGACCAGCGCTCGTCCCACAGGAGGATGGGCAACCCGAGCGTTTCGAGATTGCGGGCAAAGGCACGCGTGGACTGCGTGCGCGGCGATTCGCTGCCGTCCAGATTGAGCGGCAAACCAATGATGACACCTGTCACCTGTTCGCGGGTAATGAGATGGGCAATCGCGCCTTTGTCAGCGGTAAACTTGCCACGCGTGATCAGCGTTGCGGGGCTGGCAATCGTCCAATGCGCATCGCACAGCGCCGTGCCGATCGTTTTGGTGCCGACGTCGAGCGCAAGTAAGCGACCGCGGGCGGGAAGCGCAGCGGCGAATGTCGCGGTGTCTGTGGTGGTCACTTTGGGCCGAATGTCGCCAATCGCCGCGTGGCATCGGCGCGGATGTTCGACCAGAACAAGCTGTAGTCGAACACATGGTAGTTGTTGCCGGGCAGGACGTAGGCACTGATGCCTTTGGGCGGGCCGCCGATCAGCAGGAACCCCCGCTCGTCGCAGCGCGCCGGGATGGTGCCCGTTTCGAGTGTCGCGGTTTTCAGATCGATGCTGGGGATCGTTGCGCCGATATTGGCCGCGGCATTGGCGCTGGTATTCGGGATGCCGGTCAACGGATTGGTGCAGAGCATTTTCGTGCCAGCACGCGATTTGCCATTGAACCCGGTCGTCGCGTCGTAAACGGCCGTGATCTGACCGGTTTCGGCGGGTTCGGCAAAACTCTGCCAGCTGAGGATGCAGCGGGCCTGATCCGCCGTTGCGCAGGCAGGGAGGCCCAGCGCGGGCAGATCGGTCGTTAGCGAAACCGGCCAGCCGACGACATAAGCTGCCGCAATCCGCGCTGCCACTTGCTTGCCTGCGATTTGCTCGCGGAGCAGACGCAGCAGGTGGACGCTGCCCTGGCTATGCGACGCCACGATGATCGGGCGATCGGGGCCGATTTCGGACAGGAATTGGACCCACGCAACCGCGACGTCATCGTAAGCGGCATCGAGCGCGCGCTGTGACTCGGGCTGCGTCGTCAGGAAAACGCCGAAACTCGCCTGGCGATAGCGCGGCGCCCAGATCTCGCCGACGCCGTTGAACGGACTGGCCTGACCACGGATGAAAAGCTCGGCGCGCTCGTTGGTCGTCGCATCGCTCAGGTCGGCGTTCCACGACGCCGGACGCGGGGTGAGGAAACTCGTCGGGTGCAGGAAAAAGACTGCAGCGGGAACTGCTTTCGGGTCGCGAGGCGAGGGCTTGAATCCCGTCGGCGTCCACAGCGCCGGATTGTTCGCGCGCTTGGCCGGGTGCGCATACCACATATCGACATTGGCATAGCGGTTGGCCGGCAACGGCGGCGGCGCTTTGAATTCGACGCCGGGGACCATCACGAAGCGCATCAGCTTTTCACTGAATAAGGACCATGTGATGCCCGCTGCGAGAATGAGCATGATGATAGCAGCAATGATGATCAGGAATTTGCGGGCCACACCGGCTCCCGTGGTTGATGCGTTGAAGCGTTGCTGCTAGCCGAGCCGCTTATGTCAGTCGATAGCGCCACCGTCAGGAAAATCGCATCGCTTGCGCGCATAGCCGTCCCTGATGACGATGTGAACGCAATGGTGCCCGAACTTAACAATATTCTCGGCTGGATAGAACAGCTCGGCGAAGTCGATGTGACCGGCATCGAGCCGATGACGGCGGTGATCCCCAATGTGCTGCGATTGCGCGACGATGTCGTCAACGCCGATCCCCAAACGGGCGGCGGCATCCGTGATCGGGTACTGGCGAATGCGCCGGCAGCAGAGCACGGCTTTTTCGGTGTGCCGAAAGTGATCGAATAATGGCAGCGCTGACCGACCTGGGCATTGCCGCGATCCGTGATGGTGTGCGCGATGGTGATTTTTCGGCGCGCGACGTGGCCACAGCATTTGTCGATGCGGTGGCCGGGGCAAAAGTGCTCAACGCTTTTCTGGTCGAAACGCCCGAGCACGCGCTGGCAGCGGCTGACCGGGCAGATGCGGATCGCATTTCGGGTGCGTTAAAGCCCATGTCGGGCGTTCCGATCGGCATGAAGGATTTGTTTTGCACCGAGGGCGTGGCGACGACAGCAGCGAGCCTGATCCTCGGCGGGTTCAAGCCACAGTATGAATCGACGGTTTCGGGCAAATTATGGGCAGCGGGCGCGGGCATGCTCGGCAAGCTGAACATGGACCAGTTCGCGATGGGATCGTCGAATGAGACGTCGGCTTATGGCAACGTAATTTCGCCGTGGCGGCGCAGCGATGGTGGCCCAGGGAAAAATTGGGCGGCATTGACGCCGGGGGGGTCATCGGGCGGGTCGGCGGCAAGCGTTGCTGCGCGGCTGTGCCCCGGTGCCACGGGCACCGACACCGGCGGGTCGATTCGTCAGCCTGCGGCATTCACCGGCATCAGCGGCATCAAGCCGACTTATGGCCGCTGCTCGCGCTGGGGCGTCGTTGCGTTTGCCTCGTCGCTCGATCAGGCAGGGCCGATGGCACGCGACGTCCGCGATTGCGCGATCATGCTCGGCGCAATGGCGGGGTTCGATCCGAAGGATGCGACATCGCTGGATATTCCTGTGCCCGATTGGGAAGCTGCGCTTTCGAGCGACTTGCGCGGCAAACGCGTCGGCATCCCGCGCGAGTATCGCGTTGACAATATGCCGCCCGAGATCGATGCGCTGTGGGAACGTGGGATCACGTGGCTGAAGGATGCAGGCGCGGAAATCGTCGAGATTTCGCTGCCGCACACCAGATATGCGCTCCCGGCTTATTACATCATTGCGCCTGCTGAAGCATCGTCGAACCTCGCGCGCTATGACGGGGTCCGCTACGGCCTGCGCGAGTTGCCTGAAGGCGCAGGGCTGCAGGACATGTATGCCGCAACGCGCGCGGCGGGCTTCGGGGCGGAAGTCAAACGGCGGATCATGATTGGCACTTATGTCTTGAGCGCCGGGTTTTACGATGCTTATTTCACGCAGGCTTCGAAAGTGCGCTCGCTGATTGCACGCGATTTCGATCGGGCCTGGGAAATGTGCGATCTGTTGCTGACGCCGACGGCGCCGAGTGCGGCATTTGCGCTTGGTGAAAAGTCGGACGATCCACTGGCGATGTATTTGAACGATGTGTTCACGGTCCCATCATCGCTGGCGGGTCTGCCCGCGATGTCGGTCCCCGGCGGGCTGGATAGCGCAGGCTTGCCGCTTGGGTTACAGGTGATCGGCAAGGCGCTCGACGAACAGGGCGTGCTGAATGCATGCCTTGCGATCGAGGAACGGGCAGGATTTGTCTCGCACCCTGAGAAGTGGTGGTAGTCGATGTCGTTGATGAGCCGAATAAGGAATAACCTGACCGATATCGGCACGTTCGGTCCCTCCGTGGCGCTACGCCATTTTGGGCGGCTGCGCGGCGATCGCATCGCGACCATATCGGCACCTGGTGTCGGGCCAGTATTCATCCGCGCAGGGGAAAGCGACATCGCGGCATTGAGGCAAGTGTTCATCAATAAAGATTATGATATTCGTTGGCCGGGCCAGTTGGCTGCGCGGTTGAAGCAGCGATACGCGACCATACTGGCTGATGGCGGCAAGCCGATCATCGTCGATGCGGGTGCCAACATCGGTGCGGCAAGCCTTTGGTTTGGCCACGATTACCCGCAAGCGCACATTGTTGCCGTCGAACCCGATCCCAGCAATGCGGCGATCCTGCGCCGTAACATTGCGCACCGTTCAAACCATGTCGTCATGGAGGCAGCAATCGGCGCCGAGAGAGGCTTCGTCTCGTTGGTCAATGAGGGGTTGGGATGGGCGGTGCAAACACGTCGTGCCGAAACGGGCCTGCCGGTCGTCACTGTTGAGAACGCTTTTGCCGCTTCAACCGGGGACACGCCGTTTATCGTGAAAATCGATATCGAGGGTTTCGAGCGTGATTTGTTTGCAACCAACACATCGTGGCTCGAGCAATGTTTTGCCGTAATCATCGAACCGCATGACTGGATGCTACCGGGTGAATTGAGCTCGCGGACGTTTCAACAAGCCATGGCCCGGCATCCATTCGAAATGTTCATGCGCGGCGAAAATATAATTTATGCACGCGTCTGACCGCTTGCTTACTGTCGGATGACAGGTTTGCCGAAAGACGTGACTCGTTGAGCGCGATGTCTGAGGTTGATGTCGACGTTTCGGCGACGGTCCCGGACTGGACGCGCGAGACCAAACGCTTTTGGGCATGGGATCCGTCGCGCGCATTGCTTGGAACGATCCGCGATTACCAGCGCGCGACGGCACGCGGAGGCTACACCGCCCGCATTTGCCGCGTGTTCGCGGTCGCACGCCACCGTTTCTGGGCTGCCGTTACGGGTGCCGATATTCCGATCAACACAGTGATCGGCGGCGGATTGCTGCTGCCGCATCCCAACGGCGTCGTCATCCATCCCGACGTGCGAATCGGCCCTAACTGCCTGATCTTTCAACAAGTGACACTTGGCGCCCATCGGGGCGGAATTCCGACGATCGGTGGCCATGTCGATATCGGTGCGGGCGCGAAAATCGTGGGACCGGTCGTGATTGGTGATAACGCGCGGATCGGCATGAACGCCGTCGTGATGATCGACGTGCCAGCGGGCGGTGTCGCCTATGGCGTCCCGGCGCGGCTGGCATAGCATAAGGCTTGCAATTCGATAATCGCGCGGGCAACCGGCGACGATGGTTTCAGAATATCGGATCAAGGGCGCGACGGGCGATTGGGAAGTCGTTATCGGGCTCGAAGTGCATGCGCAGATTACAAGCGCGGCGAAGCTGTTTTCGGGTGCGTCGACTGAATTCGGGGCGGAGCCCAATGCACAGGTTTCGCTGGTCGATGCAGCGATGCCCGGCATGTTGCCCGTGCCCAACGGCGAATGCGTAAAGCAGGCCGTGCGGACGGGGCTTGCCATCGATGCGCAGATCCACCGCTGGAGTCGGTTTGACCGCAAGAATTATTTTTATGCCGATCTGCCGCAGGGTTACCAGATTTCGCAGCTTTATCATCCGATTGTCGGCGAAGGTACGCTTACCGTGGAAACTGATGAGGGCGAAAAAATCATCGGCGTCGAGCGTATCCATATCGAGCAGGATGCCGGCAAACTGATGCACGATCAGCATCCGACGATGTCCTATGTCGATCTCAACCGCTGCGGCGTTGCGCTGATGGAAATCGTGTCGAAGCCCGACATGCGATCGCCTGCCGAAGCCGGGGCTTATGTGAAAAAACTGCGCGCGATCCTGCGTTATGTCGGATCGTGCGACGGCAATATGGAACAGGGATCGATGCGCGCCGACGTCAACGTCAGTGTGCGCAAGCCGGGTGACGAATTCGGGACGCGGACCGAGACGAAAAACGTGAATTCGGTGCGCTTCATTCAAGCGGTCGTCGAATATGAAGCCAAGCGTCAGGTCGCGCTGCTCGAGGATGGCGGCACGATCGTTCAGGAAACGCGGCTGTGGGACCCGGACAAGAATGTGACGCGCTCGATGCGGTCGAAGGAAGATGCGCACGACTATCGCTATTTCCCCGATCCCGACTTGCTGCCGCTGGTGCTGACCGAGGAGTTCGTGGCGGAATGCAAAGCGAGCTTGCCCGAACTGCCTGATGCCAAGCGCGCGCGTTATGTGAACACACTGGGCATTACGCCCTATAATGCGGATGTGATTACGGCGGACGTCGAGACGGCCCGCTGGTTC
>JANODH010000322.1:0-18977 GCA_031412595.1 Sphingomonas sp.
CCAAGCCCGACGCTCCCGGTGCGCCCGCCGCTGCTAAATAAATTCAATCACGCTCGGTGCGGGTCCATCGGCGATCCGCACCGCGCGCAAGTTTGAGATAAATCGGCAGCTTCCACGCGATGTAAAGCGGGACGCGGATCAACATCCCAAATGGCAAGGTCGCGCGACCGACTTGTGCCCATCCGGCAAGCACGGCAATTGCCGCGGCTGCGATCACGGCTAGCAATACCAGCGCAGGCACAAAAGTCGAAAATAGCCCCAAGCCGCCGACGGTCATGAGCGCCAGCAGCGCAAGACCGAACGTGAGCGCGAGCGGCGGTACCATCAGATGCAGCCCCAGCCAAAAAGCGCGCCAATCGAGATGCGCGATCCCGTGCCTCATCATATGCGGCGCAACGCGGGCAGCAGTCGCAATAAAACCATGTTCCCAGCGGGTTCGCTGCGTAACAGCCGCTGCGCCCGATGCAGCTGGACTCGTGACTCGTGCTTCGTCCAGATAACAGGGTGCTTGCCCACTGCGGACGAGCGCGAGACCGATCGCAAGATCTTCGACACTGTCAGCCGTCGCCAGCGGTGCGTCGCGGAATTGGGCCCATGGGAATGCCATTCCTGTTCCCGTCAGGACGCAAGTGCCCGCGATACGCATCAGTCCACGCTGCCGGATTACGTTTTTAAGCGAGAAAGCGAAGTTCGATATCCGCGTCATCGGCGAATCGTCCGCGTGTGTCTGCAATTCGTTGCGGGCTTGGACAGCGCGACCCGTTGTCATTGCATAATCCGCAAGACAGCGGAGCGCATTCCCGTCGGGCATACAGTCGGCATCGAGGATGATGACGACATCGGGCGGGTCGTGACGCAAGGAATCACGGCCGAACGCCAGCGCATAGCCTTTGCCGCGGGCAGAAATATCATGGCGTTCGATCGCTGTTGCGCCGGCTGTGGAAGCAAGGGCGGCAGTCGCGTCGCTGCAATTATCGGCCACAACCAGAATTTCGACGTCGCTTTGCCTGATCGCGGCGATGGTAGCGGAAATGCCGGCTTCCTCGTTATGCGCGGGGATCACGACAGCGATCCGGGGGGATACGTTGCCAAGCGCGCGGGCTTTCGGGCGGCGCAAGCCGGCAAGGGTTTCGACCGTAAGAATTACAAGCGGGAAAGCTGCGGGCGCGGCGATCAATGCAGCAACAACGCCCATCATAATTTGTTGCTTGCTTGAAAAAGCGCAGCCAATTTCGCGCTGTTTGCAAAGGCATCGTGCATTGCTGAAACCCGCGCGTGCCCCTCGTTGCCCATAGTCGCAAGTTGGCCAACCGGCATGTCCAAGACGGCGCAGATCGAGTGCGCCAGCCCTGCAGCGTCGCCAGGCGGTGAGAGCCAGCCAACCTGTGCGTCGACAAGTTCGGGAATACCCGCCACCCATGTTGTAATGACCGGTCGGCGCAGCGCGAGCGCTTCCATAAGCACGACAGGCAGTCCTTCGGCAAAACTCGGCAGCACGAACGCGCGAGCATCAGTCAACTGCTGGCGAACGGCGTCGCTGCTGGCGATGCCAGCAAATATGATGTTGTCAGACACGCCCCGGGCCGCCGTTTGTGCTTCGAGCGATGCGCGCAGCGGCCCGTCGCCCAGCACAACGACGCGCACATCAGGACGTTCCGGTGCAATCAGCGCAATGGCATCGACCAGGATATGCAGCCCTTTCTGCGGCCCCAGCCTCGCAACGCAGCACAAAGTGGCATTGTCGGGCGGAACGGACGGTGCGGCGTCGAGAAAGTCCCGATCAACGCCGCAGCGGACGATCTGGATTTTCGCCCAGTCATCGGGTGCGGCCCAGCGCATCAATTGGCTGCGGCCATAGTTGCTGATTCCGGCAACGAACGCAGCATCGGCAATCTTGCCGCCAAGATCGATAGCACCGGGCGCGTCGAACTCATCGGGACCATGCACCGTAAAACTGTAAGGCGGCCCGCCCCAGCAGTGCGCCAGCCGGGCCACCGCTGTGGAGTTGGTGCCGAAATGCGCATGGACATGCGCGATGCCTGCCGCGCGCCAACGACGGTTCAGCCATGCAGCTTCGGCAAGATAAGCGATCTGACGCCATGCACCGTTCGATGACCGGCGACCCATGCGATACGCGCAGGCAAGAGCACGGGCAAAGCCCGCCGGACGCGTTATCGCTTCACTTACCAGCGCGCCAAGGAGGCGGAGGATCCCTTTGTCCAACACCGTGACTGTTTGCTGCCGTGCGGCCTCATCACGTGGATCAGGAAGGACAGCGGGAGCGGGACGGATCGAATAGGGCAAAACCCGCAAGCCAGCCGCTTCGACGCCAGCAATTTCGCGGCGGATAAAGCTGTGGCTCGGGGCCGGATAGCAATTGACGAGGTAAGCAATGCGCAAGCCGAAAGCTCCGGTTCATTCGAAGGCGGACATATGCATCTTTTCGTATCCGCGTCACGCGCCTAGACTAGCCGTGCTGCAATAAGGACTCGTTTCCGCCATGATCCAGCGCCTCGCGACTTTGATCGTTCTCGTCACCGCTATCGCGGGCTGCTCGAGCGGCACGAATGCACAATCGAATCCGCCGGGCAAGCGGCCACCGCTCGCGGTCGGGGTCAACGTCGGCAGCGCGACATGGTCGAGCAACAACCGGATTTTCGCGAATCTTATCCTCGGAAACCGCTGGCAGATCATGGGAACCGATACCAAGTGGACGGGTGTTACAGCCGATTATATCGATAAGGACGGCTGGTTGCGATCGGTCCCGCCGGGGACGACAGCAATCCGTTCGTTGAACCATCCGAATTTTACCGAAGGCAGCACCGAGATCATTTGCCGCTTCGAAGGCAAAGGACAAATGGCAGCGCTTTGGCACGGCAGCGTCACTGATCAGCGCAGCGGGAAAAACAACCTACGATTTCGCTGGGGTACCCAAGTGCCCAAGAAGGACCGCGAGAGCATCGATAATATCTTCTTGCAGGTCTCGAGTGTCGATCCGGTGGACCCCATTCGCAACATCGATTGCCGCGAAACGACGATGGATCCGAAACTCCGCTTCAATCCGCCGTTTGTGGATACGCTCCGGGGGTTTGCCGTCATCCGCTATCTTGCCGTAATGAACCAGAAGACGACGCCGCTGCTGACGTGGGCTGACCGCAAGCGGCCGACCAATGCAAGTCAGGAAACCGACGACGGCATGTCGGTCGAAGATCTGGTTTTGCTGGCAAACGAAGCGCAAGTCAGCCCCTGGTTCACGCTGCCCTACCATGCCGATGATGATTATCAGCGGCGCTTTGCCCAATATGTCCATGCCAATCTCGATCCGAAACTCGTGGCGCATGTCGAGCTTGGCAACGAGGTATGGAATTCAGTGTTTTATTCCACATATTCGCGCGTCGAGCGTGAGGGGATCGAGCGGGGACTTTCCCCCGGTTTCAATTATCAGGCGCTTTTCCGGCGCTACAGCCAGCGCATGACCGAAATCATGAAGATCTGGACGGCGGTTTACAAGGATCGGCCGAAATCGCTGGTGCGGATCGCAGCGACGCAGCATGCTTATGCCGACACATCGAACATGGTGCTTGGTTTCGAAGATACGGCCAAGTGGGTCGACGCGTTGGCGATCGCACCGTATTTTGCATTCGATCAGAAGAAAGTGCCGCCGAGCAGCGGTCTGGATGCTATTTTTGCCGGCATCGACGTCAGCATCGACGAGACGCTGGCCCAAACCGATCTGCACCGCGCGATTGCGGATCGATACGGCGTTCGCCTGATCACTTATGAAGCGGGGCAGCATATCCGATTGCCCAATGACGTCCCGTTGCTAAAGGCCATCAATCGCGATCCGCGCATGGAGACGGCCTATCGGCGCTACATCGACGGCTGGGGCGCGCGGCACGGTGATTTGATGGTCCTGATGCAGGATGTCGGGCCGATCAGCCGGTTCGGTGCGTGGGGCCTGCGCGAATATCTGGGCCAGCCGATGAGCGAAACACCCAAGGCGCGCGCGGCGGCAGCTTATCTCGCGCCCGCAAAAAGCGCTTCGAAATAAGGGCGCGCGGCGCTGACTGGCAGTCCGCCTTTCGAATGGATCATGACGGCGATATTGTCGGGGTCTATTGTTTCGAAAAACGATTTGAGCCCGGCATGCGTTGATAAATTATGGTCCCACGGCAATTTGACCAGCGCTCGGGTCGACGGGGCATGATCTGAGGCGTCATACCCAATCACGTTGCGCACGAAGATGCCGTAAAGGATATATTCGGAAAAAGTCCGCTGTCTCGCGATTGCGATCTGCCAGGGAAGGCCCGTTGCCGCTTCAATGTGGTCGAGCAGCGCCAGCATGTGCGTCCGGCGCCAGGCAATCATCGTCCCGACATGCCCGCGCAGGTTCGGCGACGCTGCTAATCCGAGAAGTTTTGTCGCAACCTTCGTCCAGCTTGGGACCATGTCGGCACAATAATCGACATCCAGCAGCCCCGTTTTCCCGTTCAGCAGAAAATGGTCGACCGAAATCGGCTTGATGACGGTGGCATCGGAATCAGTCATGACGAGAATATCTTCCGGTATCACGCGTGCCGATGCGAGTTTCTTGACTTGCTGGCAGATCCAGCCGCGCATCGGCAGCGTGCGCCAGTTGAGCCATGTTCCTCCGTTCCAGGCGACGCGGATAAAGCCGGGGTCAATCAGCTTTTCGGATTCGACCAATATCGTGCGATCGCTGGCAAGATGCGCAAAAGCGGCAAAATGGACTCGGTCGATAATGATATAATGCTTGAAGGCAGTGGCAAACCGGTCGAGCGACTCGACAAGCAAGGCGCACCGCTGGAGATCGGGCGGATAGGAAGGCGTCACGAAGGCAAGGCTTGGCGTCATCATTGGCTCCATGCAGGAAGAATGCCCGGCTTATCAGTGCATAATGTTATCGCTCTGGTCAGGTCTACGGCGCTCGGTTCGACCCCGTGGCGCAGCATACCGGCGCGTTCGGCATCTGCAGCGGGACGCTCTTTCATCGCCCCTAGTTTTTTTATCAGCCGCAGCAGTCGATTGCCTGCAAGCCATGCCCGGGTCGCGTGCCGTGCGGCCTTTGCACCGTGCGCACATGCAAAAAACCGGCGTCGCGAGGCAAAAAGATAGTCGGGTATGTGGTTCCGATAGTGCAGTTCGGAATCGGTCACACCAGTGGCCGCGCCGCCCACGTGCATCACGCGGCTGGCGGGCACGAAGCGTATGCGCCACCCGCCGCGCGTCAGCCGGTGCATCAATTCGACTTCCTCGAAATACAGGAAAAATCCGGTGTCGAACAGGCCGACTTCATGCAGCGCTTCGACGCGCAGCATCACGCTCGCGCCGGTTGCCCATTCGACGTCGATTGGCGTGTCGGAAAAGATGATCCCTTCCTGAACGCCGAACATGCGACCGATCCGGTTCATCTGTCCTCCGCGAAAAAATTCGCGGGCAACCGACGGGAAACGGAAAGCCGATCCGGATTTGGTGCCGTCGGGATTGATCAACTGGCTTCCGGCAGCAGCGCACCTCGGATGCGCGATCAATTCGGCCTTCAGCGCGGCAACCGCGTCGGGCTCGATGACGCAGTCGGGATTGAGCAGATGGATGAACGTCGGCGGGTCTTCGCTCTGGAGCAGATGAAGCATGCCCTGATTATTGGCCCAGCCGAAGCCGCCGTTGAAATCGAGCGCCAGTAGCGTGACCCAGTCATAGTTGGCGAGCCCGGTGCGCAGAGTCGCTGCCGAGCCATCGCCCGAGCCCCCGTCGACCACGACCACGCGGAGCCCGGGGACTGCCGCGCGTTCATTATCGAGAGCAGCAACGCACGCGAGCGTCAACGCAGCCGTGCGGTAATTCACGATGACGACAGCCACCGTCATGTCGACAGCGCACCCAGAATTCGTGAAACTCCGCGTTCCCAACCCCAATCGGCCGATAAGGCCAGATTGCGCATGCGCACTTCGTCAGGGTTTTTGGCAGCGAGGCGCTCTATCGCTGCCGCCATCGCACTTGCGTCGCCCGGTGCGTAGAGTTCATTCATCGATCCCGCGAGTGTCTCGCGAAAAACGCCGCAGTCCGGCGCGACAATCCCGGTGCCAAATGTCATCGCCAGGGGCAGCACGCCCGAATTCAGCTGGTTTTCAAGGCGGGGAATGACAATGATGTCCGCTGCTTCGCAGACCGCGACGAGGTCGGCATCCTCGAGATAGCCACTGAGTTTGGCGCCGGGCCTTCGATCGATGGAGCGCATCAGATATTTGCGCCGGGTGCGGTCTGTAAAGCTGCGGACATCGGGCGGGCGAAATGCGCGGAGCATTTCAAACGGCGGCAGCGCCGATTGCTTCAGCGCATCGCTGAGCAATGCCAGTTCGCCCAGCGATCGCAATTGACCGACGGCAGCGATGACCGTCGCATCGGCCGACACGCCAAGTCGCGCGCGCGCTGCTGCCTTCCCGCGCGAATGCGTGCGCAGATCGGCGAAATCCTGCATGCCATGAACAAGGTGCTTCGCCGCCGGAATTTCTGGGAAACGCGCAGCAATGGCGGCGCGCGAGCTTTCATGAAAATGGCCGATAAGGTCCATCCGGGCATAGAAAGCAGCGTAAAGCGCGGCAGACTCGCCGCCCCGGTCTGCATGCGGCAACAGGTTATGGACGGTGCACACCATCCTCGTTGTCGGTTTCAGTGCATCGATCCGGCCAAGCACGCGCTGCGTGGCGCGGAGCGACGGTGGCATCGCCCAGCCAGTTAATTCTTCGGGCCAGTGGAAATGAATGAGGTCGAAGTGGCGCAGGCCGAGATAAAGCTCGGGCAGACCCGCGCTCACGTCATGGCCCGCGGCGCGATAGGCGTGCGACAGGCTGACACTGAACGTAAGATCATCTGTAGCGACGAGGACGTTCATGCCTCGGACCCGAGCCCGAAACGTCCCAGCAAAGGGCGCGCGACGTCGTGGAGCATTGTTTGCATTGGCCGATAATGCGCCAGACCATAAAGGCCGGCTGCTCCAAGCGCGAGGTAAGCCATGCCGACTGCCGCGCTGCCGATGATAATACGCGCAAAATTGCCCGCATCCGCCGTGACGTTGTTGACCAGTTCGCCAGCGCCGATCGCCAGCATTGCTGCCGCCAAAACGGGCATCATCCACCGCGCCAGCGTCGCCATGCTTATCGTCGTTTGCCGCAAGGCATAAGCGAAATAAAGTGGTGTCAACGCAAAGACGCAAATAGCATAGCCGATCGAAACGCCTTGCGCTTTCCATGGCAATCCGATTGCGAATGACAGGACATAAAGCGGGCTGGCGAACAACGACCAGTAGAAAAACTGGCGCGACCGTCCAAGGCTGAGAAATACCCAGCCGCACGAATTCGAGGCCGTCCCGAAAATCGACGAAATAGCAAGAACGCGGAAAATCACCGAAACTTCATGCCAGCCGGGCCCCAGAACAATGTCGACCAGCGGATCCGCAATAGCAAACAGCACCGCGCAAAGCCCGCACCCCATGTACGCCGTCACGGTCGCCAGGCGGAGATAAGCAGCATTCCACCGCTCGGGATCGTCTTTCAACTTCGACAGAATGGGGATAGCCGAGGATGAAAGCGATCCGTTGATAAGGCCGATCGGTAACGTCAAAAGATTATAGGCACGCGAATAGAAACCGAGTTCGGCCGGTCCCCAGCGCCATCCGATCAGTATGTTATCGAATTGGCGGTGGAAAAAATTCAACAGCGTAAAACCGGTCACATTAGCGCCAAAACCCAATTCTGCACTCGCGACGCGCCAGTTCTCGACGCGCGACGGGCGCCAGTCGCAGACAATCCACGTGCTAATCAGCATGACGACGTTCGCTGTCAGTATTTGCGCGACGAGCGCCCAAACGCCGAGTTCGGTCTTCCACGCGAGCAAGACACCGACCACGAGGCCGACTGCCTGGCTTGCAAAGGCGATCACCTGCAACGGGACCCATCGCATCGATCGTGCGAGGAGAGCGTTATGTTGCGCAACAGCCGCTGCGAGCGGGATCGACAGTGCCATGCCGATGACCAGCCCGGTCACCCGCGGATCGTCATACAGCAGTGATGCCAATGGCGCGGCAAGCGCCGCAAGAAGCATCAGGATGACGCCGACCGCGAGATTGACGAACAGGAGCGTGCTGACAAGGGGCTGGCTCAATTCGCGCCGCTGGATCGTCGCGACGGACAGGCCCATATCTGTAAACAGCCCGACGAACCCGGTAATGGTGATTGCCATGGCGAGCAGGCCGAAGTCGGCAGGCGCGAGCAGGCGCGACATGATTGCCGTGCCAATCAACTGCAGAACCATACGCGCGATCTGGCCGCCAAAAGCGATTGCGCCGCCGCGCGCTGCGTCGCCAGCAAAGCTGCCGCCAGTGCCTGGGCCAGCCAGCGCACGGGCATTGGCAATGGCCCTTGCTTCGCTACGTGTCACTTAATCGCGTCCTTGGCTGTAAAGCTGAAGGCCGCTTATCGGGGTGAACGCGGGCGCGCCAGCCACTTTCATGGTTAGGGCGATTGACGCGTCATGCGCTGCAACGCATAGCGCGAGCCAATCCGTTGCTCGAAAATGGCGTTACCGTGTTCAGCAAAAAACGTGAACCGGTCCGCTTTACGCCGAGTTTATCGGGGATACACATCGCCCGACGATCGGAACTGCAATGACGAGCGCTATCCCCTCGATCCTCATGGTCAGCTGGAACCGCCGCGAATATTACGAGCGGACGATGGCGCACTTGCTCGCCGATCCATCCGATTTTCGGCTGCACCTTTGGGATAACGGGTCGGAAGATGGCCTTGCCGATTACATTGCCGATTTGAAGGACGATCGCATCGTCGAGCGACATTTGCATCCCGAAAATGTCGGTCAGTACGAACCATGGCACTGGTTCGTAAACGGTTGCACGACTGGCGTCGGTGGCAAGCTCGACGACGACATTCTCGGTGAAGCCGGTTGGATGACTCGTTTTACCGAGATGCTGGTCGCCGAACCGCAGTTTGGATTACTCGGTGGCTGGGTGTTTCTGCCCGAAGAATGGGACGCCGAAATCGCCGCGCATAAAATCAAACGCGTTGGCGACTATGAGATTTTTCACAACGTTTGGGTCGCGGGTTGCATATTTCTAGGCCGGATCGAAACCCTGCGCCGTTTTTCGGTAAATGACCCGAAAGTGCGCGGTGTGCCGATCGCGCACAAGGCGCTTACCCGCGCGGGCTTGTTTTCGGGCTACCCGCTGCCAATCTCGTTCGCGCATAATCAGGATGATCCAAGGTCCCCGTTCTGCCGCATGAATCGCCCGGGCGGATGGGATCAGTTCGCGGCATATACGGCGCGAATGCAGAATTTTTCGGGCCCCGAAGAATACGGCCAATGGATCGCGCGTGATGCGCGAGAAATTCTGCAAATGCCGATCGCCGAACAGCTAAATCTTTATGAGCCGCCGACGATGGCTGAACGCATCGCGCGCAAGTTCAAGCGAGTATTGGGTCATTCGTCCGCTTAATGGCTGCTGGTTCGGCTGTCGATTTTTCGGTGCGGGAACGCCGCGGCATCACCATGAACGCTGTCGATGCAACCGCCAGCCACATCACGCTTGGTCGCCGCAAATAGGACGTAAATGTGATCATTACGGCAGCCGAAAAAAGAACCGCAAGGCAAAACCCCGCAACTTCACGTTCGGCCGAGTTCGGTGGCAGCAAGCGCCTTATCAGTACGAGTCTGCCCATTGGGACGAGAAAGGAAAGGCAAAAGATGACCAGGCCGATCGCCCCTGCAAACAGGGCGAAAAAAAGATAAGTGTTGACGAAATCGACCATCCCTTCGCCCTGCACCATATCTTGCATTTGTGCGACGACGTTGGCGTAACTGTCTCCAATAATCGGGCTTTTCCAGAACTCCTCCATACCGCGGCGAAGGAGCTCCGTGCGGTAATCGCTTGAGCCTTTCCCATCTTCGAGACTGGTCGAAATTTGGGCGCCGAAAGACCCGAAAACCGTTGTCCCGACATAAATGCCGCTGATTAAAAGGCCCGCCAGTCCGACCTGCGATACGCTGCCGATGCCGCGACGATAGAAGGAACTGACGACAAAGGCGACAGCAAGACCGATCATGCCACCGCGCGATTGTGGCGCAAGTGTGCCCAAAGCAATGAGACCGACGATGGCGACATAAGCAAGGTTCGATGCGAATGCCCGCCGCGCTGCAAGAGCTGCACAAAAGCAGATAACCAATGTTGCGCCAAGCGCTGTCGGCTCTTCGACAGTGCCATAGGCGCGCAAAATCCCGCCACGAAACTTGGTAAGCGTTTCGACCGGAAACCCATAGTGGTAATAGAGCGGGGAGAACAGCGGCCAGCCAGCACTGGCCTCGTAAAGCCCTAACACTGCCAAGATACATCCGACGCAGGCAAAAGTTGCCAAGATCGCGCGCCAATCGACAAAATTGCTGGCGCAGCGCGTGATGATATAGACCGGAAATCCATAATCGATCGTGTAAGTGGCGATTTGTCGCAAATAGCCCGTTAGTGCACCACTGCGCGCATCGATGAAGATCAGCACCAGAATAACCAGGATCATGGATAAATCGGCCAAAGGCGGTGCATTGATTTGCCGTCCCCGAGCAACGAGAAATGCAATCATCCCCCCGACGGCAACGGATGTCGTCGTGGTCCACATGAGCAGCCAAACGCCGCCCGGCCTAATTTCCATCGGCAACAGCGGCACAGCAAACATCCCGGCTGCGACGATGATCCCTACCTTGAGCTTGGTGCGCCCAAAGATCAGCGGCAACAGTCCAATGGCGATATAAGTGACGACCAGATTAGGCGACAAGAACACGATTGCAGCCATCGCGCCGAAAACAACACCAGGCAGAATGCCGACCTCGCGGCGCGTTGCTCGGTTGGACAACAAATAAAAAATCGCCGTGCCGATAACGATCATGATTTCGATGTAAACGAGATTTTTCAGCACAGTTTAGGTCGTCCTGCCGCGCGCCTCATCGGTCGCCTTGACGCATCACTATCGCAAAAATACGCGGCCCGTCGACCAGATACCGTCGCCACAGCCGTTTCGGCTCGCTGAGCAAACGAAAAGCCCATTCGAAGCCAAGCTTTTGAACGATGCGTGGCGCGCGCTTTTGCCGGCCGGTCAGGAAATCGATGGATGCGCCAATGCTGAGCGCAACGCCACAATCCGCCCCAAGCTGTCGCGCGCGGTGCAGCAGGATTTCGCCTTGCGGACTTCCGACAGCGACAAAGACATACTGGCAGTCAGCGTCGCGGATGAAGCAGGCGGCTCGGTCCATTGCCTGATCGTCGTTCAGCATGCCCATCGGTGGAATGTGTTGAACGACTTCCATCCCGCCCGTCATTTCCGCGAGGGTGCTTACGGCTTCGCCGTCGCCGCCGATCAGGGCGATCCGGTCCCCCGGTTTGAGGCACTCGGCAAAAACGGCCGATGTCAGGTCGCTGCCGGGAACGACACGCAGACTGATGCCGCGCAGCATCGCCAGACGCGCGAGAATGCGGCTGTCGCATAAACACAGATCGGCATCGCCGACGGCAAGTGCATAGCGTTCGCCCAGCGCTGTTCCGGCCAGCCGGTCGAGCCGGACAATGTGATCGACGTTCGGCGTCACGACTGTTGTGAAACGCGGTAGGGTAGCCGCCTGCCGCACGGTGGTGATCGTCTCGGCCCAACTCAGGTCTGTAAAATCGACGCCGACAAAACGTGTCGGCGTCCGATCAATAAGCATTTTTGTCCCAGATCAGCCTGAATACCGTTTCGATAATGATGCGGATGTCGAGGAAAGGGGACCAATGCTCAATGTAATAGATATCATATTCGACACGACGCCGGGCACGGACGAGATCGGCGATCTCGCCGCGCAGGCCACGAACCTGGGCGAGGCCAGTAATGCCCGGCTTGACGCGGTGACGCGCGGCATATCCTTTCACCGCATCGAAATAATAGGCATCTTCGACGCGCATCTTCGTGGCGTGCGGGCGCGGGCCGACGATCGACATATCGCCTTGCAGCACGTTCACGAGTTGCGGCAACTCGTCGATGCTGAACCGGCGGATAAAAGCGCCGACGCGTGTCACGCGCGCATCGCCTTTCACTGTTCGCTGTGCGCCGCTTTCATCCTGCGCATCAACATACATCGAACGAAACTTAAGCACTTCGATTTCCGAATTATTGAATCCGAACCGCCGCTGTCTGAACAGTATCGGACCCGCGCTTTCCAATCGTATCGCGATCGCTGTCAGCAGCAGCAGCGGCGACAAAACGACTAGCCCGATCGTCGCAAGCGCATAATCCTGAACGTTTTTGCCGATCAGGTCGAAATCGCGGACGGGGCGGCGAAGCAAAGTCATGACCGGCAGCGAGCCGATCACGCCGAGGCGGAAGCTCGACCGCAGCTCGACGATTTCACGCGAGAGGACACAAACGTCAATCGATACGGCACTCAGTTGTTCGATGATCCGGTCGAGCCGCTCTTGCCCGACCTGCGGCAGCGCGATGATGACCTGATCGAGGTCGCCTTCGCGTGCCATGTTCAGAATTTCGGCAAAGCCTCCGATAAATGCGACGTCGCGGTGTGCCGTCCGGTCCGCTCGTTCGCCACGATCATCGGCAAAGCCGACGATTTTCAAGTGCGGAAGCCGCTCGAGTTCGAGCAGATCGACCACCCGGCCGACGATGTTATGGTCGGCGCCGTAAATAACAACGCGCTGCCCGATGACGCCCTGATTCATGAGCCACCATGCCATCCGCCGAAACGGAATGCGGCTGAGCATCAGGAGCGTCGCGCACGTCGCGACATAAATGCCGCTCATCCCGGTCGACATCGATCCGGTCGATCGCAGCTGCGTTGCAGTAAGGCCAGTCAGCAGGAGGGCAATGATAAAGTCGTAGACACCCCCTTGTCCGGCATCGGACCCTTGCCCGCGAAAGGTCGTATAACCATCGCGGGAAATGCGGATCAGGAAATAGTTGATCGCTAATATGATTGCGGCGTTCATGTGAAGCGGTTCGTCGATACCGCGATCGAAGATGCTGTGATAAATTGCCATGGCGGCCATGAACGCCACGATGAAACAGACGACATCCGACGTTATGCCAAGAGTCGTCAAAAGATTGGATGTGAAACGCATCCTCCGACGCCGCGGTGCGGCCGGATGCTCGGCTACATCAACAGGCAACATCGCATCGGGCTGGTCGCTCATGACGTGGCCGCCGGCAGGGGACTGAAGAGTCCGCGCATCTTGAACGGACGTGACGGGTTCGAAAGTGTATAGTCGCGCAGTGCCATCTCATAGCGGCGCTTGGCTGCAATCACACAGCCGCCGTCTCCCGCTTGTTGACACGTGGCAGACAGCATATTCCAGGCCCACGGTTGCGACGTATTCGCATCTGCAAATCCCCGGGCGGCCGAAACTGCAGTTCGCAAATCATTTTGGGACTGAAGATACTGAACATAGGCCGTAAGCGCGCGCCGACTGCGCGGCAAATCGCGCACGGCTTCAGCAAGCACCTGACGAATGCGAAGAGGCTGGTCACTCGCCATGTAGGATTGCGCCAGAACCAGTCGTGCCTCGAGATTGGATTTGTCCGCACCGATGGCATTTTGGGCATCGGCATTGGCACGTTCCAGCTTTCCCGCCGCCAAGGCCCATTTCGCTCGCAGCATCAGCGCATTGGGGTCTTGGGCGCCGCCCGTATCCGAAAGCAGTGTATTCACGATGGCTTCGGCATCTGCGCGTCTGCCAAGCCCGTCGAGCGCAACAGCTTGTAGACCGCGATCGGCATCGGCCGCGCCGTTCCCCGACGTGATCAGCGCCAGCGCCCGCAGATATTCCTTGCGCGTCAGCAAGAATTGACCGGCTGCCGACCGGAGCGGTGATCCCCCGATCTTCATCAGGCGATCATCGAGATAGGCCGGTTTATCCGTCGCCTCGACGTTGTCATATAGTTCGAAAGCCCATGTGACGAACTGGCCGTCGGCGCGCTTTTTGATAACAGCATCGGACCAGATCTTGCGCGCCGCTTCGATCTGCCCCGTACGGTAAAGAACGTTGCTGTAATCGAGGGCAAGCTCTGCATTCTCCGGTTGCGCTTCGACAAGGCCCGGAAAAACCGACAGCATGCCCGCAACATCTCGTTTCGCCCGATAAAGCTGCAGCAGTGCCGAGTTTATGCTGGGCTGACCCGCAGCCGTCGCCTGCGACGCTTTCAGTATGGCAATGGCTTCATCGACATTGCCCTGCACTGCAATCGCGCGCGATTTTAGCAAGATGCCGGATTCGTCACCGGGAGATACCGCCAGAATTTTGTCAGCTGCGGCAATCGTGACGTCCGGCTCGCCTTTATCGAGCGCCAAAAGGCCGCTGACTGCAAGGCCCTGCACATCGTCGGGTGCGAGCGCCAGCAATCGGTCGACCGCATCTTTGGACAATCGCGCCGCGCCGATCATGTACGCCGAATAAGCAAGCGGGCGCAGCGTTTCGATATTGCCGGGCCGCAATTCATCGGCGCGTCCGAACGCAGAAAACGCTTCGGGCAAAGCCCCTGTTGCCATGTGGAGTTGGCCCAGCGTGAACCAAACGTCGGCTACGTCATCACGAATAGCGATCGATTTCATGATTGCGACTTTGGCTTCAGGCATCTGGCCTGCCGAAGCAAGTTGTTGCGCTTCAGCGAAAGCTTCGGCAGCACGCTCTGCTTTTGACGCGCATCCTGGGAGCGCTAAGAACAGCGCGCCAGTTAGGAACAACGCAAGGATTCGGGCATTAAGCATAGGCGGTTGCATCATTTGGTCCTGGTGCTGCTATACGCCCGATAAGAATCAGTGCTATGGTGCAAGCGGTCGCAGCGATCAAGATGCCAGGTACGCCATCAACAATGACGCCGCGAAAGGGAGCAGGAATGCTACGGTTTTTAGCGATTATCATGTTTGCCTTTGTGAGTATTTCGGCGGATGCTGCTTTTGCGGTCGATACACCTAAACCGGTAAACCGTCCGTATACGATTAATCCCGGCGACGAGATCGAGATATACGTGTGGGGCGAAGAGCGATTACAGCGGGTTGTCCGCATACTGCCCGACGGCAGTTTTGCTTTTCCGCTTGTTGGCCGGGTGCAGGCCGCCGGAAAGCTGCCCGCGCAGATCGAATCCGAAATATCGCAGGGGCTGAAAACACAATATCGCGGTGATGTGCCACAAGTTACGGTGTCGGTGCGAACGCCGTCGGGTTTTTCATTTTCGATGGTCGGTCGCGTTCGCGGGCCGGGGAACTTCACGCCCGGCCGGTACCTGAATGTAATGGAGGCCATTGCGCTTGCGGGCGGACCTGACGAGTTCGCTAATCTCGATAATGTCACGATCATTCGAAAGACGCCTGGTGGCATCACGCTTTTGAAGTTGCGGCTTGCGGGCGCATTCAAGGGCGCGCGCGACCTGACCGCAGAAGCGCTGCCACAGATTGAAAGCGGCGATACGGTTATCGTTCCGTGACACGCGCTATAATGGTTTCTGTCGTCCGGGTCATCAGCGCCGCACTGGCCGCCACACCTTTTTTGTGGTCGGCGGCGCGTGCGGGAACAGTCACGTCGGGCATGAATGCATCGGGCTCGATCGGCTATCAGACGAACCCGTTTCTTCTTGAATCACCCGATGGTGGCGTCGCACGGGCCGATATTTCCGGTTCGACTTTCGTCGAAGAACGAACGGCCCGGTCTTCGCTTCGCGTTGGTGCAAACGCAACCTATTCGAAGTTTAGCCGCCTCTATCGCGACTCCATCAATCTTGGTGCTCAAGTCGGCTATACGAACCAGATTTCTCGGCAGCTATCGCTACGCGCCGGACTTGCCATGAACAGTTCGATCGGCGGGTCATACTTCACCGATCCAACGTTTGTGACACCGATACCAACGGATACCATCCCGCCACCTGTCGACATCACTTTAGTCGGTCTTCAAAGCCGGACGACAAGCGTTTCCGCGAACACTGGCCTGACGTACACGCCCGACAGCCGGAATTCGTTCACGCTCAGTCATAACGGCAGCATCGCAAGGTATCCCGGTGCGGTCGCACGCAGCGAATATTCGAGTATTTCGCAGACGGTCGGCTATTCGCGTGTTATCAACTCGCGGTTCAACGCTGGGGCATCCATAAACGTCGCGCGTATCAATTATTTCGGCATCGATCAGGGCGACGCCGTGATCCTCAGTCCATCAGTGAACGGATCGCTCCGCGTGGCGCGAAACTGGACCTTGTCGGGTGGCGTGGGATTTTCGTCGACCCGAGTCAACGTTTTTGGCGGCAAGCTCACGTCGACCGATTTATCGGGTAACTTCAGCGCCTGCCGCGCGGACTCGCGGACCAATTGGTGCCTGAATGCATCGCGGTCGACTGGGGCTTCGTCGTTCGACGGGGTGCGAACGACAACGGCATTCGGCACATCCTACAGCTATAAGCTGTCATCGCGTGACACGCTCAGTGCATCAGGCAACTATATCCGGTCGGCTGCGCCTCAGTTTTCCACACGTGGTGGCACAAGCTACTTGTCGGGATCGGCCAACTACTCGCGGCGCTTTTCGAGTAAGCTGTCAGGCCAGGTTACGGGCGGATTTACGCGCAGCATGTTTGAAGGGACGCGGAGCAATGCTTATGCTTCGATCGGCATCAATTATAACTTTGGCAGCCAGCGATGACCAATGACGAAACCGAAAATTATGGCGAACCCGCGTCGATTGTCGCGCAGGTTCCGGGCATTTTGCTTCAGCGCAAATGGTGGCTGATCATCCCGACGATCTTGCTCCTGATTGTCGGTACGGTCGCAGCGTTCTTAATACCGGCGCTTTATCGGTCTTCGGCAACATTGCTTGTCGAAGCCGCCGACGTGCCGATCGACAAAGCCGTTTCCGGTGGCAGCGAAGTCGTTGATCAGCGCCTCGCCAAGATTCGCGAGCAGATCCTCAGCCGTCGCGATCTGATCCAGCTGATGGACCGGTATGCCCTGTATCAGGACGAGCGCCAGTCCCAGTCGTTGTCGAAAGTCGTTTCCAAATTCCACGACGCTGTTGCCGTCACGCCGGTCAGCGCCGCATTTCAGCAGGGGGGCAGCCGCGCCACCATCGCGTTCACGATCAGCTATGATTATCGCGACCCGATCATGGCCCAGCAGGTCACCCAGTCGCTGATCGATCGCATTGTTGAGATCGATTCGACTGCGAACGTCGAGCAGACGCGCGCCGCTGTGGGGTTTCTGAGCCAGCAGAGCGAGGACTTGTCGGGGCAGATTACGCTTGTCCAAAACCAGTTGTCCGGCCTCAAAGCGCGTTATGGCTCCGTGCTATCGAACAGTACGGCGCAGATGATGACCGGTGGCGGCGGTGGGATCGAAGCGCAGATTGCGGCACTGCGGCGGGATAATGCCAATCTCAATAATCAACGCGATCTGGTTAAAACCTCAGCGGAGCGTGACCCGATCGTGTCCCAAGCAGAGCAGGGCTTGGCCGCTGTGCAGGCTGTTTATGCAGACAATCACCCCGACGTCGTGATTGCCAAACAACGTCTGGCCGAAGCAAAGCGCCTGGCGGCCAGTAACGTCAAGAAGGTGCCGGTCGATACAGTCAGCAAACAGATCGAATTCAACAATGCCCAGATTGCGGCGCTGCAAGCAGCGCAAGGGCAGGAAATGCGTCGGTCATCGGCCATTTTCTCGGCGCAGTCGCAAGGTCCGGCCGTCATGGAACAGGCTGCACAGCTTCAACAGCGCCTCGATGGGCTGAACGTGCAGTATCAACAGGCCGCGACCAAGCTGATGGCAGCGGAAGCTGCGGCCCGCGCTGCAAATGAACAGCGCGGCGAACGGTTGGTGGTCGTCGATGCGCCCTCGCAACCCGATGAGCCGACTTGGCCCAATCGTCCGATGCTGATCGCTGGCGGCGGTGCCGCAGGTGCGGGGCTCGGGATTGCCCTCATTTTGCTGATGGAATTGTTGCGGCGGCCCATCCGCGGCGCCGCCGGGCTCGAGGAAGCGACAGGCGCGACGCCTCTCGGCGTGATCCCGATCGTGATAAGCAAAAATCGCAAAGACGGATCTTCAGGAAACGGCGGTCGCTGGGCGTGGTTGAGTCGGCTGAACCCGTTTTCGAAGCGGCGGTCAAAGCTGGCGATGGCTGATGGATGAGCTTGGGGGCGTTAAAATGACGATGATGGACAACGCGCCGTTGCGGGCGGTCGGCAGCAGCACGCTGATCGATCTGTCGCGCGCGCAAACGGTGGCCATTGATCCCGCAGCGCTGCGCGACGAGCGCATTATTGCATTCGACCCGACCGACCGCGATGGTCGCGCCTTCACGCTGCTGCGGTCGCGCATTCTGGACCTTTGGCGTGGACAAGGGTGTAAACTCATCGGGATTACGTCGGCATCGCCGTCTGCGGGCAAATCGTTCATCGCGTGCAACGTAGCAGCATCGCTTGCGACGTTGCCTGAAACACGCGTGGCGCTGTTCGACCTTGATCTGCGCCGTGGCACGATTGCCCAGAATTTCGGTATCGACGCCGACGATGGTATCGAAACTTATCTGACTGGCAAAAACCTTGATCTGTCGACGATCGGTCGAAACATTGAGGGATTGTCGCTGACGATTTTCCCTTGTGCACCAGTGCGCGGGCATTCGGCTTCATTAGTCGCAGGCGATGCGTTCGAGCGGCTTGCAATGGCAATGCGGACGTTGCCCGAAGATGTCGTAGTCTTGTGCGATTTGCCCCCGGCTTTTGCCAATGACGATGCCAAACTGATCTGCGAAAAACTCGACGGTTACATTCTCGTTGCAGAAGACGGAATGACGCCGCGCAAGGCCGTTACGGCTGCCATGCATTTCATGAAGCCGTCGCCGCTGCTGGGTTCGGTGCTCAACCGCGCGCGTCTCGGCTTCGGCGATG
>JANODH010000323.1:0-1607 GCA_031412595.1 Sphingomonas sp.
TCGGCTGCGCGACCGGACACCCGTCGTTCGTTATGTCGGCCAGCTTCACCAATCAGGTGCTTGCGCAGATTGAGCTGTGGACCAAAGGCGAAAACTACAAGAATGAAGTTTACGTCTTGCCCAAGCACCTCGATGAAAAAGTCGCGATGCTTCACCTCGAAAAGCTCGGCGTTAAGCTGACCGTGCTCAGCGAAAAACAGGCTGGTTACATCGGCGTGCCGACCAGCGGACCGTTCAAGCCCGATCATTATCGCTATTAAGCGCACTGCGCCCCTTCGGTATGCACTGAAGGGGCGCAGGATCCGGAGAACTCTTTCAATCCGCCCCTGAATGCTCGTAAGGCCGCGGAAATGAACGGTCGTTTTTCCGCATGATCACGCTCACGACATCGCAAGCAACGATTGCGGGCGTTATCCTCGCAATCTGGCTTTGCGCGGCGGCATGGGCAGTCTTTACCGGCCTGCGGATGCGCAACCGAGCCGTGCAAGCCACCGACGAAGCGGACCGGCTGGCCACTCTGCTGCAATCTGCGCCCGCGCTTCCGCTCGTGGTCCGTGCGGACGGTCGCGTCGATGCGCAGCCGCGGTTGGCGGATTGGCTCGGGCTTCCGCGCGTTCCCGCCTTCGTTGCCGATTTCGCGGGACAGGATGCCGGGCTGAGCCATGCAGACGCTTCGACGCTTGGAGCTGAAATTGCGGCAGCGCAACGCACCGGGAAAGACTTCGCACTCTCCGTGCGTGCCATCGGATCAAATCGTACGCTCCTGCTGCGGGGTAACCCAGCAGCGCCCGGCCTCGGCACGCATGGGTCGGTCATCGTTTGGATATTCGATGCGACTGAAAGTCAGACTGAAATTGCGCGCCTTGGCAGCGAAGTGTCGCGACTTGGACGGGCTTTTGCCGCACTTTCGCAATTGATCGAGGCGGCACCGATCCCGATGTGGCATCGCGGTCCCGATTTGCTGCTGACGCTCGTTAATCGTGCTTATGTTGACGCAGTCGATGCTGTCGACGCCGAGGATGTAATTAGCCGTGGTCTTGAACTGGTCGAAACAGGCACGGGCACCAGTCCACTGGCGGCAGCAGCAGCTGCGCGTGATGCCGGCGAATTACGCGCGCGCGATGTGCCGGCCACGATCAACGGGCAGCGGCGGTCGATGCGCGTCGTCGATGTGCCCCTCGGTGAATCAGGTGTTGCGGGCTATGCGCTGGATAATGACGAGCTCGACCGCGCAAAGGCGGCTTTTCGCCGTTTTGCCGATACCCAGCGTGATACGCTCGACCGCTTGTCGGCGGGTGTTGCGCAGTTCGATGCAGACCGGACGCTGAGTTTCTGCAACCTGCCGTTTCAGCGGATTTTCGGGATCAAGAACGAATGGATTGCCGATCGACCCGAATTCGATCGTGTACTCGAGCGAATGCGCGAAGCGGGGCGTATACCCGAAGCGCGCGATTTTCCCGCTTGGAAAGCCGAACGGCGCGGCTGGTTCACAGCCGTGGGCGGCGCAGAGGAAGAAGCCTGGCTCTTACCTGGTGGTGCACATCTGCGCGTGCTGGCACAACCCTTGCCGGACGGTGGGTTGTTGCTGGTTTTCGAAGACCGGACCG
>JANODH010000324.1:0-2280 GCA_031412595.1 Sphingomonas sp.
CAAATGATTTTGTCGCCCGGACGCGCACGCTGATCGCGCCTTATTTCGGGACGCTGCCGGCGTATCGCATCGAAGTCGTCCGCGAGCCCGCATTCAGCGAAGTCGCAGGCGGTGCAGCGCATGCCTCGCCGCCCAGTCCCGACGGTGCGCGTCCGGCGCGGACCTATGTCCACCTTGTCGGCGACACCAAAGACCCGGCGGCGCTGTACACGCTCATGTGTCACGAAGCGATTCCCGGTCACAACATGCAGGGCGACATTCAAATCCGGCAAGTTGGCGGACCGAAGTTTCGTTCGGTGACCGGCTATGTCGCTTTCGGCGAAGGTTGGGGCCTCTATGCTGAAGCGCTGTGCAAGGAAATGAATGCCTTTCCCGACATTGCCGCCGATTTCATGCGGCTCGATGCCGAGCTGTTTCGTGCCGCGCGCCTTGTTACCGACACCGGCCTGCACGCAATGGGTTGGACCGAGGATGAAGCCGTTGCCTATATCAACATCACGGGCCGCCAGCCACTCGACCGATCGCGCTCCGAAGTGCGGCGCTACATCACGCTGCCGGGGCAAGCGACGGGCTACAAAATCGGGATGATCAAGATCATCGAACTTCGCAAAACGGCCGAAGCAGCACTTGGCGCCAGGTTCGACATCAAGGGCTTTCACGATCTCCTGATCGCATCGGGGTCGCAGCCCTTGTCGATCCTTGAGCGCCGCGTTGACGACTGGGTTGCAAGGTCGGCGCGCTGAACCGGGCGCGAAACGCCTTTGTCCTGTGAGGTGCAGGCGTTAGGCAGAGCGTACGTCAAAATGGAATGCATGAACGATGAGCGCGACACACGAATTCGACTTTGCTCTTGGCGAAACCGCCGAAATGATCCGCGATACGACGCGGCGCTTTGCCGATAAGCAAATCGCGCCATTGGCGGCAAAAATCGATGCCGAAGACTGGTTTCCGCGCGATGAGCTGTGGCCCGAAATGGGCGCGCTAGGGCTGCACGGCATTACGGTGCCCGAAGCCGACGGCGGACTTGGTCTCGGCTATCTCGAACATGTCGTCGCGCAGGAAGAAGTGGCGCGGGCCAGCGCCTCAATAGGGCTCAGCTACGGCGCGCATTCGAATCTGTGCGTCAACCAGATCGCGCGCTGGGCAAACCCGGAGCAAAAAGCGAAATATCTGCCCAAATTGATCAGTGGCGAACATGTCGGTTCGCTTGCCATGTCCGAAGCAGGGTCGGGCAGCGATGTCGTGTCGATGAAACTGAAAGCCGAAGCCGTGCAGGGCGGCTATGTCCTCAACGGCACCAAGTTCTGGATCACCAATGCGGCCTATGCCGACACGCTGGTGGTTTACGCCAAGACCGGGGAAGGTTCGGGCGGCATCACGACGTTCCTGATTGAAAAGGGGATGCCCGGCTTCTCGATCGGCCAGAAGATCGACAAGATGGGCATGCGCGGATCGCCGACCGCCGAACTGGTCTTCAACGACTGCGAAGTGCCTGATGCCAATGTCATGGGGCCAGTGAATGGCGGCGTCGGCATCATGATGTCGGGCCTCGATTATGAACGCGCGGTGCTTGCCGGCATCCAGCTTGGTATCATGCAGGCGTGCCTCGATGTCGTCCTGCCGTTCGTGCGTGAGCGCAAGCAATTCGGCAAAGCGATCGGCACGTTTCAATTGATGCAGGGGAAAGTCGCTGACATGTATGTCGCGCTCAATTCGGCGCGCGCTTATGTTTACGCCGTTGCGCGCAGTTGTGACGCGGGCAAGATCACGCGCTTCGATGCGGCAGGCGCAATCCTGCTGGCAAGCGAAAGTGCCGTAAAGGTCGCAAACGAAGCCATTCAGGCACTGGGCGGTGCGGGCTACACCAAGGACTGGCCGGTCGAACGATTTTACCGTGATGCCAAGCTGCTCGACATCGGTGCCGGGACGAACGAAATCCGGCGGATGCTGATCGGGCGCGAACTGATCGGCGCGGCATGAGTGCACCGGTTTTGTCCACGGCAATCAACGCCGAGAGCGACACGTTCCGGGCGAATGCGGCGCATAACCGTGCCTTGAGTGACGAACTCTGGGCGAAAGTTGCCGAAGCGGCTCTCGGCGGCAACGAGAAGTCGCGTAAGCGGCATGTATCGCGCGGCAAGCTGCTGCCAAGGGAAAGAGTGGAGCGGCTGCTCGATCCGGGATCGCCGTTTCTCGAGATCGGGCAATTGGCTGCAAACGACCTGTATGACGGTGAAGTCCCCGGCGCGGGCGTGATCGCGGGCATCGGCCGTGTGTCGG
>JANODH010000325.1:0-2551 GCA_031412595.1 Sphingomonas sp.
CCGGCGCGACCTCGACGAGGCACATGCGACAATTGCCCGCAATGCTGAGCCGCTCATGATAGCAAAAACGAGGGATTTCCTTGCCTGCAAGTTCGCACGCCTGGAGCACGGTCGCGCCAGCAGGAACTTCGATTTCGATGCCGTCGACGGTAAGTTTAGGCATTACTCCGCCGCCTCCAGCATTTCACCGCCCATGCGCTCGTTGATACGCCGTTCGACTTCGGGGCGGAAGTGTCGCATCAGCCCCTGGATCGGCCAGGCCGCTGCGTCGCCGAGCGCGCAGATCGTGTGCCCCTCGATCTGTTTCGTCACGTCGAGCAGCAAATCGATTTCGGACAAGTCCGCATCGCCGGTGCGAAGCCGCTCCATCATGCGCCACATCCAGCCGGTGCCTTCGCGGCAGGGCGTGCACTGGCCGCAGCTTTCGTGCTTGTAGAAATAGGACAGTCGCGCAATCGCGCGCACGATATCGGTCGACTTGTCCATCACGATCACTGCTGCGGTTCCCAAGCCCGACCCCAGCGCTT
Source organism: Sphingomonas sp. (assembly GCA_031412595.1). Lineage (GTDB taxonomy): Bacteria > Pseudomonadota > Alphaproteobacteria > Sphingomonadales > Sphingomonadaceae > Sphingomonas_O. Next base: position 528 of record JANODH010000325.1, read on the forward strand.
TGAGCCCGTCGAAATCCATTGGCGCGTCCATAATCTGCGCGGCCGGAACCAGCGGGACCGATGACCCACCGGGGATCACGGCAAGCAAATCGTCCCACCCGCCGCGAATGCCGCCGCAATGCTTTTCGATCAGGTCGCGAAACGGAATGCCCATCGCCTCCTCGACCACGCAGGGCTTGTTCACATGGCCCGAAATCTGGAACAGCTTGGTCCCTTCGTTCTTCGGATTGCCGATGCCCGCAAACCACGCCGCGCCACGACGCAGGATCGTCGGGACGACCGCGATACTCTCGACATTGTTGACCGTGGTTGGACAACCGTAAAGTCCTGCCCCAGCCGGAAACGGTGGTTTCAGCCGCGGCTGGCCCTTTTTGCCTTCGAGACTTTCGAGCATGGCCGTTTCTTCGCCGCAGATGTAGGCGCCTGCGCCACGGTGGACGAACACGTCGAAATGATAGCCCGATTTGCAGGCATTCTTGCCGATGAAACCCTTCGCATAAGCCTCCGCCACGGCCGCAAACAACACTTCGGCTTCGCGGATATATTCGCCGCGAATGTAGATATAGGCCGCTCGCGCACGCATCGCATATCCAGCGATCAGCGCCCCTTCGATCAGCTTGTGCGGATCATGGCGGATGATTTCACGGTCCTTGCAACTGCCGGGTTCGGACTCGTCGGCATTGATGACGAGGAAGTTCGGCCGCCCCTCGGTCGGTTCCTTGGGCATGAAGCTCCACTTCATCCCCGTCGGGAAGCCCGCGCCGCCGCGACCACGCAGCCCTGAAGCCTTGATCGCGTCGATGATGCCGTCGTGCCCCAGCGCCATAAGCGCCTTCGTCCCGTCCCAGTCGCCGCGTTTGACCGCAGACGACAGGTTCCACGGTTGGAAACCATAAAGGTTCGTAAAAATGCGGTCTTTGTCTGTGAGCATCATTTGGCATCCGTTAGGTCGAGACGGCGTTCAATCCGACCAACGCGTTCTTCAAGTCGATCGAGCCGCGAATTTATCCCCGCCGTCGACATCATCAGTCCTGCCAGGTGATCGTCGATTGAAGACAATCTCATCTTCGTTTCGAGATCTTCTAAATCCTTTTTGTCCATTCGAGCGTTGAGCCGACGAAATTGCTCAAGGATCAAGTTTTCAACATTATCAGTCACTTCACCATCTCCAGTAAAGTCGTCGGCCCGCCTTCGGGGCAGCTGACCTGCCGGTCGATCTGCGGCCCGGGCTTGACCGGCCGCCCTTCCGCCAGCGCACTCAGGATTGCTTCCATGCTGTCATAAGTCAGGTCTTCGAAATTATCGTCGTTGATCTGGACCATCGGCGCATTGGCGCAGGCACCCAGGCATTCGACTTCGGTCAGCGTGAACAGGCCGTCGGCGGTCGTGCGCCCCTTCGCCATCCCCCGGTTCGCGCAGGCGGCAAGCACATCGTCCGACCCGCGCAACATGCACGGCGTCGTCCCGCACACCTGCACATGATAACGGCCGACGGGGGCCATATTATACATCGTGTAAAAGCTGACGACTTCATAGGCGCGCATGAAGGGCATGCCAAGTTGGCCTGCGACAAATTCGATCACCGGCACGGGCAGCCAGCCTTGCGTGTTGGTCTCGGCCCCTACTTGCCGCTGGGCAAGGTCGAGCAGCGGCATCACCGCCGATTGCTGCCGCCCCGGCGGATAGCGCGCGACAATGTCCTTCGCCTTCTCGGCGTTGTCTTTGGTCCAGGCAAACGCACCCCACCGCGCGCGGGTTTCGGCTTCGTCGGGGATGTGGGGGGTGTCAGCCATCAGTTTTCCGAAAGAATGCGTCGCGGAAAGCAGCTCGCACGGACGACAGCCAATCCGCGAGTAGGGCTGAACGAACATAGCCGAGCCAAGCGATACTCAAGAAGACCAGTGCTGCAGCCAGCGATTTATTTGAAACCGAGGCGAGAATGGCGAGTGTCAGCAGCACAACCGTAGGCAAGAGCAGCAAGAAACGATCAAATTGGCCTACGCGCTCACGTTTCGCCCAGTCGT
>JANODH010000326.1:0-7602 GCA_031412595.1 Sphingomonas sp.
GGCACGAGATGCTCGTCCGCAGCATCATTGAGCGGCAGCGTAAACGTGCGCCCGTAAAGCAACTCGTTTTCGAGGAAGACGACGGGGTCTTCGCAGCGGATGGCCGCTTTCAGCAGTCCCTTGGCGTCGGCCGCGTCATACGGTGCGATCACGATCAGTCCGGGGACGCTGGCATACCATGGCCCGTAATTCTGGCTATGCTGCGCACCGACGCGGGACGCAGCGCCATTTGGCCCACGAAAGACGACCGGACAGCGCATCTGGCCACCCGACATATAGTTTGTCTTGGCGGCCGAATTGATGATGTGGTCAATCGCTTGCATTGCGAAGTTGAACGTCATGAATTCGATGACCGGCCGAAGGCCACCCATCGCCGCACCTGCACCGATGCCGGCAAAACCATGCTCGGTGATCGGCGTATCGATCACGCGGCGCGCGCCGAATTCGTCGAGCAATCCTTGCGTGACTTTATAAGCGCCCTGATACTCGGCGACTTCCTCCCCCATCACGAAAACGCGGTCATCAGCGCGCATTTCCTCAGCCATGGCATCACGCAGTGCTTCTCGGAGTGTGAGTGTCTGGCCAGACCCGTTAGGCGCGCTCGTCATAGCCACTGCTGCTGTCGGCATTGAGGTCTGTGTCGCAGCGGCTGCTACGGCAACCGGTGGCACAAGCGCAGCGGCTCCGCCGTCCCCAGCCATCGTCGCGATCACAGTCCCGACCTTCACACCGTCTGTCCCAGCAGCAACCAGAATCGCGCCAATGACGCCTTCATCGACGGCCTCAAATTCCATTGTCGCTTTGTCGGTTTCGATCTCCGCTAAAATATCCCCCGACTTCACGTTGTCGCCTGCCTTCACGAGCCATTTCGCGAGCGTGCCTTCTTCCATCGTCGGCGATAGCGCGGGCATTTTTATTTCGATCGTCATCAATATTGCCCCACCAGCACTTCGGAATAAAGCTCATCGAGCGCTGGCTCGGGTGATTGCTCGGCAAAGTCCGCCGCTTCGGCGACAACGCTTCGGATGTCCTTGTCGATGGCTTTAAGTTCATCATCAGAAACGCCGAGGGCATCGAGTTCCTTTTTGAGGCGCTCGATCGGGTCCGAGGTGTCGCGCATCGCCTGCACTTCGTCGCGGCTCCGATATTTCGCTGGGTCCGACATCGAATGCCCGCGATAACGATAGGTTTTCAGTTCGAGAATAATCGGACCGTTTCCGCCGCGCGTCCATTCGAAAGCCACTTCGGCCGCACCCCGGACAGCGAGGACATCCATGCCGTCGACCTGAATGCCGGGAATGCGAAAACTTTCGCCGCGGCGATGAAGATGCGTTTCTGCGCTCGATCGGACAACACTCGTGCCCATCGCATATTGGTTGTTTTCGATCGCATATATTGCCGGAAGCTTCCACAATTCGGCCATGTTGAAACTTTCGTAAACCTGCCCCTGGTTCGAGGCGCCATCGCCGAAATAAGCCAGGCAAACGCCTCCATCGCCTTTATATTTGTGGCCGAACGCCAGTCCCGTGCCGAGCGAGACTTGCGCGCCGACGATCCCATGTCCGCCATAAAAGCCATGTTCGACACTGAACATGTGCATCGAGCCGCCTTTACCTTTGGATATGCCCGCTGCCCGGCCAGTCAACTCGGCCATAACAACCTTTGGCGGGATGTTGCACAACAGCATATGGCCATGATCGCGATATCCGGTAATCACTGAATCGAGCCCGACTTTCAGCACCGATTGCAAGCCGACCGCCACAGCTTCCTGACCAATATACAGATGGCAGAACCCGCCGATCAGGCCGAGGCCATAAAGCTGTCCAGCCTTTTCCTCAAAGCGACGGATCAACAACATCTGCCGGTAAAAATCGAGCATTTCATCTTTAGATGCTTTGTAGCGCACGGGCTCTGGTGGACGCACAATAGCAGGATCGGAGTTCACGGCAGCTTTGGCCAAGGAGAAGAGCCTTTCAGAGTCGGCAAGAACGCGGCATTGCTATACGCAGCGCGCCTATCGCGACGCAACTGCGAACGCTAGGGAATCTAGCGTAGCGGGATGATCACTTCATCCGGATGCGCGACACCCAGATCACGCCGGACGAGTTCATCGACCATATCGGGATTGGCATGGCGCGGATCGAGCAGCGCAACGCGATTTGCCAGCAAAGCCTTTTCCCGCTCGACAGCCACCAGATCGGCCCGACGCGCCTCAAGCGCCTTTGAATATTCGCCCCATGCAAGCACACCGTTAGACCCGAACAGCGCATAACCCCCGAAAAACGCCACGATGAGCGTTGCCAGCGCAGGCATTGCTGCTGCTTTCAGCGTACGCCACATTCTTTTTCGCGTTTTGCTCACTGTGCCGTTGAATCGATAACGATGCGCACTGTCAACCGCGAAACCTCGAAAATACCGATTTTCCGGCATATTTTCCGACCGTGCCCAATTCTTCTTCGATTCGGATCAATTGGTTGTATTTCGCAAGCCGGTCCGAACGGGCCAGCGAACCCGTCTTGATCTGTCCGCAATTGGTGGCAACGGCGAGATCGGCAATTGTTGCATCTTCGGTTTCGCCCGAACGATGCGACATGACAGCCGAATAACCGCCACGCTGCGCCATCGACACGGCATCGAGGGTTTCTGTGAGCGTTCCGATCTGATTAACCTTGACGAGGAGAGAATTGCCGAGCCCTTTTTGCATGCCATCGGATAGGCGCGTCACGTTGGTTACAAAGAGATCATCGCCGACAAGCTGCACTTTGTTCCCGATCAGATCGGTCAGCGCTTTCCAGCCTTCGAAATCATCTTCACTCATCCCGTCCTCGATCGAGGCAATCGGATATTTCGATGCGAGATCGGCCAGATAAGCGGCATTCTCCTGCGGGCTGCGAACCACGCCTTCACCATCGAAGCGATAGGCACCGTCCCTGAAATATTCAGTCGCCGCACAATCAAGCGCGAGGACAACATCCTCGCCGGGGCGGTAACCAGCCGCTTCGATCGACGCCATGATGAAATCCAGCGCTTCGGGGGCGCTCGCAAGGTTTGGTGCAAAGCCGCCTTCATCGCCGACTGCGGTCGCGAGCCCCTTGTCATGCAGCTTCTTCTTTAACGTATGAAAAATCTCGGCACCCATGCGCACGGCATCAAACAGGCTTTCAGCGCCGACCGGCATCACCATGAATTCCTGGAAATCGATCGGGTTGTCGGCATGCATGCCGCCGTTGATGATATTCATCATTGGCACCGGCAAAACATGCGCACCGACACCGCCGACATAGCGGTAAAGTGGCAGGCCGCGCGCATCGGCGGCTGCCTTGGCAACGGCCAGGCTAACGCCCAGAATGGCATTCGCGCCAAGTCGTGCCTTGTTGACCGTTCCATCGAGCGCGATCATTGCCGCGTCGATCTCGCTCTGGTCTTCAGCGTCATAGCCAGCGAGCGTGCCTGCGATTTCCCCGTTTACGGCATCGACGGCTTTCGAGACGCCCTTACCCAGCCATGCCGCACCACCGTCACGCAGCTCCACGGCCTCGTAGGCGCCTGTCGACGCACCCGACGGGACTGCTGCCCGGCCAAAACTGCCGTCTTCCAGCAAGACATCGACTTCAACGGTCGGGTTGCCGCGGCTGTCGACAATCGTTCGGGCATGGATATCGAGAATCTCCGTCATATTTCGCTCCCGTATCGCCGTGTTTCATTCGCGAGCGCCCCTATCGAAGCGTCCGACTTTGTGCAAATATCATGCATAGAAGCAGGGAACTGCCGTTGACGTCATCAGTTTGCTTCCCACATCATCGCAGAACAAAAGAAGGAATTTCGTATGGACGAAACAACGCCTCTTAACGATCCGCTGAAACCAGCAACGCCGAATTTTGCGGTTCCTGAACCAATGCTTGGTCAGAAAACGACTGTCGAAAAGCTTAAGGAGGAAGCATCGACGATGGCGAGCGAAGCAAAAGACGCCGCCCGAACGGCAGCCGCAACAGGCAAGGACAAAGCCGCTGAAGCATTGTCGGGCCTGTCGAAGATCGCCAACGATGCGGCCGACGCCGTCGATCAGCATCTCGGCAAATCCTACGGCGATTATGCGCGCAAAGCTTCGACGGGTGTCGAGAATGTCGCTATGAAGCTGCAGGAAAAGGACGTTGATCAGCTGATCACCGAAGCGACGGATTTTGCGAAAAAGCGTCCGGCAATTGTTGCCGGTGCCGTTGCAGCAATCGGATTGGTGCTGGTTGGACTGTTCACTGGCCGCAACAAAACAGACAAAGTCTGATCAGACCGTGACGGTGGAACCCGTTTCGCAGGTCGATCGCGAAAGTCCACCGTCATTCGGTGATTTGTTTCGGCAATTGATCAGCGATGTTTTGGCCTATCTGGACGCCGAGCGAAAAGTTTATGGCGTTCAGGCGCGCCTGTCAGGCAAAGCCGCGAGTGCTATTGGCGGCTACGCGCTCGCTGCCGTGGTTCTTGCACAAGGTGCAATGGTGGCACTTGTCGTCGGTCTTCTCCTCGTGTTGTCGCCTCTGATCGGCGCGGCGTGGGCAACAGCCGGCATTGTCGTCGGCTGCACTATTTTAGCCATCATATTCATTTCGCTCATTCGGCGGAAAATGCGTGTGGTGCGCGCGAATTGGACGCGTCGTCATGACGGATGATCCTGTTGAAGTTGCAGCGGCAAACCGAACGATGCGCAAATCTGCGCTTGCCTCGACTGCAGAACGGTTACGCAAGCGGCTCGATCCCCGACTGATCGCATCCGACGTGGCACGAATCGCGATGGCGCAGGCAATAGCGCGGTTCGCCGCAATCCAGACGTCGCCGAAGCAGCGCAAGCGTGCGCTGGTCGGTGCGGGCGTTGCCGCCGCGACTGCGCTAGGACTGCGTGTCGTTTACAGAAATTCAGTCGAAAACATCTCGCTCGAAACACAGGATGACGTTACACCGAACGAATGACGAGCAAACTTCATTTGGTCTTCGGTGGTCGTGTCAAGGACCCTCGAACACTCGATTTCGACCACACGACGATCCAAGTCGTCGGGATATTTCCGGATTATAAGAGTGCCGAGAAAGCGTGGCGTAGCGCGGCGCAGCGGACTGTCGACGATGCCGAAATGCGCTTCGTGGTCACACATCTGCACCGCTTGCTCGAACCCGATGTTCTTTCGACCCAAATTTAAGCCAAAAAACTGTAAAACGCCAAAAACGCTGCAGCATAGCTAAAGCCGAAGAACTTCAGGTCATTCATGGACAATTCCACGATCACTGGCGTTTTCGATTTAGGCGGGAGATAGCCGCGGAACGGATGCCGCGCGGCTTCGTTAGTGAGGACAAGCAACCTTTTCATGACCAAATGTTAACGCGATGTTGACCATCGTGACCACTCGGAAAGGGGGTTAATTTTCGTCCGGTTTCGGGATTCGCGCCCGAATGTCAGATCATTGCCATGCCACCGTTCACGTGCATTGTCTGGCCCGTGACGTAAGCTGCTTCATCGGAGGCAAGATAGACGACTGCCGCTGCAATTTCGGCGCCGTCGCCCAGTCGCCCGGCGGGGATGCGCGCTGTCAGTGCCTGTTTTTGCGCTTCGGGCAGACCCTCGGTCATCGGCGACGTAATGAAGCCCGGCGCAACGCAGTTGACCGTGATGTTGCGGCTCGCCAGCTCTTGGGCCAGCGCTTTCGACATTGCGGTCAACGCGCCTTTCGACGCGGCATAATTCGCCTGCCCGGGATTGCCGGTAGTGCCAACGACGCTGGTAATCGTGATGATGCGGCCGACACGGGCTTTCATCATTGGCTTGGATGCCGCGCGGATCAAGCGGAATGCCGCTTCGAGATTGATCCGGATCACGTCCGACCACTCCTCATCCTTCATTCGCATAACGAGATTGTCGCGCGTCACGCCGGCATTGTTGACGAGAATGTCGAGCTTGCCGCCCAATGCTTCGATCGCAGCCGGGATGAGCTGTTCAACGGCGTCGCTATTGTCAAGATTGCACGGCAGCGTCACGACATTGCCACCGATTTGTGCTGCAACCGCGTCGAGCGCTTCAGCTCTCGTGCCGGACAGAGCGACCCGAGCCCCCTGCCCGGCAAGCGCCATGGCGATCGCCGAACCGATGCCGCCGCTCGCACCGGTTACCAGCGCTGTCTTTCCTGTCAGATCGAACATCACAGCTCCTTCACCGCAGCTTCGAGATCGGTCATCGTCACCACACCGCGCTGCTTGCAATCGGGATTGATGCGCCGGATCATTGGGCCGAGCACCTTGCCACCGAATTCGACGAATTCAGCCACGCCAGCTTCGGTCATGGCTACGACACTTTCGCGCCAGCGCACCATCCCCGTCACTTGGTCCACCAGCAACCGAACAATTTCGCTGGGATCGGTTACGGGCGCGGCCGTCACGTTGGCATAGAGCGGTACCAGCGGGGCCTGAACGCGTGCTGCGGCAAGCGCTTCTGCCATCACAGGCTGGGCCGGTGCCATCAGCGGGCAATGAAACGGCGCTGACACCGGCAGCGTGATGACGTGCTTGGCGCCCTGATCGCGGGCGAGCCGCATGGCGCGTGTTATCGCGCCGAGATGCCCGGAGATGACCACTTGATTGCCGCCATTGTCATTCGCGATGGCGCATACTTCGCCTTGTGCAGCTTCGGCAGCAAGCGCAGTCACGGCATCGAAATCGAGGCCAAGGACGACGGCCATTGCGCCGACGCCGTCGGGCACGGCCGCTTGCATCGCTTGCCCGCGCGTTTTCAGGAGGCGCGCCGTCGTTGCGAGATCGAGTGCGCCTGCTGCGCACAATGCGGTATATTCCCCCAGTGAATGTCCTGCGACGAAAGCTGCCTTATCCGCAAGCCTCACGCCGCCTTCGCGCTCCAGCACGCGCAGCGTCGCCATCGCATTGGCCATGATCGCGGGCTGCGCATTTTCGGTCAGCGTGAGCATGTCGTCGGGACCATCGACCATGAGGCGGAACAACGACTGTCCCAGCGCTTCGTCGACTTCGCCGAAAACCTCGCGCGCATGCGGACTTGCGTCTGCCATTGCCTTGCCCATGCCGACGACCTGACTGCCCTGTCCGGGGAATATAAATGCTTTCATGCGGCAGCGCCTAGGCCAAAGCGGGCTGCCTTGCCAAGCCCGCCCCTTTGCGGCATAGGCACACTTCGAAGAAAGCCGGAGGGGTGTGGTCATGGGGACCATATCAGCGATCGGTATGGAAGGACGAACAAACATGGCTCTGTATGAGCATGTGTTTCTCGCGCGTCAGGATCTGGCTCAGGCTCAGGTCGATGGCCTTGCGGAAACTGCAACCAAAATCATTACCGACAATGGCGGCAAGGTCGTCAAGACCGAGACTTGGGGTCTGCGCAGCCTTGCTTATCGCATCGCGAAAAACCGCAAAGCGCATTATGTCATGATCGAATTCGATGCGCCGACCAACGTGCCGATCGAACTCGAGCGCCAGACGCAGATCAACGAAGACGTGATCCGTTACATGACGTTGCGGGTCGATGGCCATGAAGCTGGCCCGTCGGCCATGATGCGTCGCAACGAGACGCGCGACCGTGAACGGTCCGAGCGTGGC
>JANODH010000327.1:0-6726 GCA_031412595.1 Sphingomonas sp.
CATTATCTCGAAGTCGATATCGACTTGTCCGACGTGATGTTCGTGACGACGGCGAACACGCTCAACCTGCCGCAGCCGCTGCTTGACCGGATGGAAATCATCCGCCTCGAAGGCTATACTGAGGACGAAAAAGTCGAGATCGCCAAGCGCCATCTGATCGAAAAGCAGATCGAAGCGCATGGCCTGAAACCGCATGAATTTGTCCTGACGGACGAAGGGCTGCGCACGCTTATCCAGCAATATACGCGTGAAGCTGGCGTTCGCACGCTCGAGCGCGAAATTGCGAAACTGGCGCGCAAGGTTCTGCGTCAGATCCTCGAAAAGAAAGTCGAAGGCGTCACGATCACGCCCGAAAACCTGGCCGAGTTTGCCGGCGTGCAGAAATATCGCCACGGGCTCGGCGAAGAAGAAAATCAGATCGGTGCTGTCACCGGTCTTGCGTGGACCGAAGTCGGCGGTGAATTGCTGACGATCGAAGCTGTGACGGTTCAGGGCAAAGGCATGGTGCGATCGACGGGGAAACTTGGCGACGTCATGAGCGAGTCGATTCAGGCCGCGCTCAGCTATGTGAAAGCGCGCGCGCCATCCTATGGCATCAAGCCGAGTCTGTTCGCGCGCAAGGACATCCACATCCATTTGCCCGAAGGGGCAGTGCCCAAGGATGGTCCGTCGGCCGGCGTCGGCATGGTCACGGCGATGGTATCGACGCTGACGGGTGTTGCCGTTCGCCGCGATATCGCGATGACTGGCGAAGTCACGTTGCGCGGACGCGTACTGCCGATCGGTGGGCTGAAAGAAAAACTGCTGGCTGCGCTGCGCGGGGGAATCACGACCGTACTGATCCCGCAGGAGAACGAAAAGGACCTTGCCGAGATTCCGGCGAACATCCGTGATGGCTTGAAGATCATTCCGGTGCGCCATGTCGATGAAGTCTTGGCGCTTGCCTTGACCGAAACGCTGACTCCGATCGAGTGGACCGAAGCGGACGAGTTGGCAGCGCAGCCGCCTATCGGTGCACCGGCTGTTGAAGAGCCACTGCGGCACTAGGAAAACTCGGTCTCGAAACGGTACGTTCGTCACGTATCGCCGTTTTGCGGCGCTTTTGTTTTGACAAGTTCGGCAAGCGGCGCATTACTGCGCCACTGGATTTTGAGTGATTCCAAAATTCACCATAATTCCGAGGGGGTAACGGGTATGAATAAACAGGATTTGATTGGCGAAGTCGCCAACGTTGCGGGGCTTAGCAAAGGCGACGCGTCGAAGGCCGTTGAAGCAGTGTTCGATACGATTTCGCACGCACTGAAAAAAGGTGGCGAAGTTCGCCTGGTCGGCTTCGGCAGCTTTTCGGTGACGCGGCGCAAAGCATCGACGGGGCGCAATCCGCGCACAGGCGAACCGATGGCAATCAAAGCATCGAGCCAGCCAAAATTTCGCCCTGGCAAGGCGTTAAAGGACTCGGTCAACTAAGCGGCTTTACAATTAGCCGATGAGGCGCTTAGGCAAATTATAGCGACAGGCGGCGTCATTGCCGCCTTTCGCATTTCTGGCGTGATGACTCCGACGCGATTTAGGTTGCTTTCGGGGCGCGTAGCTCAGTGGTAGAGCACACCCTTCACACGGGTGGGGTCGCAGGTTCAATCCCTGCCGCGCCCACCACGCCAGCCCTTTAAGTGATGCCTTGATCGCGGAGACGGTCGCGAACGCAGTCCTCACGCGCCAGATCGCCTTCGACGTCGCGTTTGCATGCCTTGCGCGCGCGTTCCTCGGCTTTGCGGATCACGCGACCGCGGTTGCGGTCGGCTTCATCCTGGCTTGTGGTCGCCCAGTCCGCTGCTTTACCGACAACTTTGAACGGTGCCGTCACGACACTGCTGACCGCGCTTACACAGCCCGGCAACAGTAAGACGGGTAGAAGGATCAACGCGCGCATCATAATTAAATGCGTCCTAGATCATTAACGGTCCATGATCGAGATGCGGCAAAACATGGCGCGCGAACAGATCGGCTTCGGCCGCGTGCGGATATCCCGACAGGATGAACGCTTCGATCCCTTCGGCTTGATAGGCTTTCAACTTTGCCAGCACCTGATCGGGATCGCCGACAATGGCGGCCCCGCAGCCTGAACGAGCCCGCCCAATGCCGGTCCACAAATTATCCTCGACATAGCCTTCGTCGCCAGCGGCCGCGCGCAGTTCGGCTTGGCGCTGGACGCCGTAGCTTGCTGAATCGAGCGATTTGGCGCGAATCGCGTCCCCTGTTTCGACATCAAGTTTCGAAACGAGTCGCGAGGCATAGGCACGTGCTTCAGTCTCGGTTTCGCGAACGATGACATGCGCGCGATACCCGAATTTCAGCGTGCGGCCATGGTTAGCGGCGCGTGCGCGCATGTCGGCAATGATGTCGCGGACGGCTGGCATTGTATCGGGCCACATCAGATAGACATCGCATCCTTGCGCAGCGGCTTCGCGTGCTTCGTGCGACAAGCCGCCGAAATAAAGCGGTGGGCACTTGCCGCTGACGGTGGTGATCCGTGGCGGCCCGACGTCGATCTTGTAATGCGCGCCATCGTGCGAGAGATGTTCGCCATTGAGCAGCGACTTTAGGATCTGCATGACTTCCAGCGTGCGGGCATAGCGCGGCGCGCTCGCCAGCTTCTCGCCGGGGAGATCGGACGAAATGATGTTGATGGTCATCCGTCCGCCAGTGATCCGGTCGAGCGTTGCGATCTGGCGCGCAAGTTGCGGCGGCCAGCTTTCACCGATGCGCACGGCCATGAGCAGGCGGATCTTGCTCGTGAGCGCCGCGATTGCTGCCGCAAAAGCGGTCGTGTCGAGGCCAAGCTGATAACCACTGGGTAGCAGCACGTTGTCGAACCCGCCTTTTTCGGCAGTAAGGACAATATTGCGGCAATGCGCCCAGCTTGAGGCAAGCATAGGGTCGGGTTGACCGAGAAACTCGTAATCATCGTCGCACAGCGCGGAAAACCAGGAAACTTCGGTCATGGCAAAGGCTCCTGGCGCGAGGCGATGAGGACTTTGTACCAGCTTTCGCGCGTCCAGCGGACTTTATAAGCGTCGGCGGCTTCCTTGATCCTTGTCGGGTCCTGCGACCCGACAATGGGGATCGGATGCGCCGGATGCGCCATGATCCAGGCATAAGCCGCTGCGGTGCGCGAAACACCAGACACCTCTGCGACCGCATCGAGTGCCGCCGCAACCGCCGTTTCACGAGCGTTCGTCGGATTTGCAATCCGCCCGCCGCCGAGCGGGGACCATGCCAGAACGGCCTGATTGTGCATCATCGCAATGTCGAGCGTGCCGTCTTCGATCGTTGTCAGGCAAAGCGGCGAGAGCTCGGGTTGCGTCGTCGACAGTGGCAGTTCGCGCGGCATCATCGCATTCATTGCCGTGACTTGCGCGGGGGTCACGTTCGAAACGCCGAACGCGCCGATCTTGCCCTGGACATACGCCTTTTCCATGACGCGTGCGACTTCGTACGGATGCGTCAAAATGTCGGGGCGGTGGATCTGGTAAAGGTCGACGCGCGGAACGCCGAGGCGTTTCAGCGAGGCATTGAGGGCACTTTCGAGATAGGCCGCCGACGAGTCGTAGGGTAGGGGCGGCATGATCCCACCTTTGGTGGCAAGGACCATGCGGTCGCGAAGGCCGCGGCTTTCGGCAAAGACCTGCCCGAGCAGTGTCTCGGCATCGCCGAAACCGCCTGAGCCGTTAAAGCCGTAGATATCGGCGGTGTCGAACAACGTGATGCCGGTTTCAAGCGCTGCCTCGACCAGCGCGCACGCTTCGGACACCGATCGCCCGGCAAAGCGCCACATGCCCCATGCCATCGACGAGACGACAATGCCGCTCTTGCCCAGCAGGCGGGTCGGGGCAACTTGGCGAAGCTCACTCATATCGCATGCGGCTTTCATGTTTTCTGACAGCGCTGTCTTATTGCCGCGACGGATGGGGCTTGGTCAAGGGGCTGGTGCGGCAACACTTCCCCGCACGACCAGTTCGTGCTGCAAACGCCGATGTTCGACGCCGGCGACTTTCTCGAACAGCAGGCTGGCTGCGGCGTACGCGAGGTCGCGGGTAGGTTGCCGGATTGTCGTCAGCGGCGGCCAGACGAGTTGGGCGAGGGGGGTGTCGTCGAAGCCGGCGACGGACAGGTCCTCGGGCAAGCGTAGTCCTTTGGCATGAGCCACCGTTAGGACGCCTGCGGCCATATCGTCGTTCGAAGCAAAGATCGCGGTCGGGCGGCGAGGGTAGCTTAATAATGAATGCGCCGCCGTGACGCCGCTGGCAAAATCGAATTCGCCGGGGTGAACGAGCCCGGGTTCGTACGGGATGCCGGCGCGATCAAGCGCGCGACGGTATCCGAACAGGCGCTGTTCGCTGGCCATATGATTGGGGTGGCCAACGACGAATCCAATGATGCGGTGGCCGAGATTGATGAGATGGGTCGTCATATCGTCCGCCGCTTGCGCATCGTCCATGAAGACCGATGATGTCAGCGCGTGGTTCGTGCCTGGCGAAATGCGGACGAATGGAATGCCGCGCCGTTCGAGCTCGGCAAGCACCGGTACGCAGTCGGTTACGGGTGAAGATAGAATGATGCCATCGACATGCGTTTCGTCGATCAAGCCGCCGACTTCGGCAATGATGGTTTTGGATGACACATCGGCAGGTTGCGCAAGCATGCGAACATCTTCATCGCGGCAGCGCGCCCACACGCCTTCCTGGATCGCGTGGATATAATAGGGCGAATGATTGTCGTAGATCAGCGCAATTTGATGCGACCGGTGCCCCGCCAGGCTGCGCGCAGCAATGCTGGGTGAAAATGCCATGGCAGCCATTGCTGCCGCCACTTTGTCGCGCGTCGTCTGGCGGACGTAGCGTTCCTTGTTCAGCACGCGGCTGACCGTTTTTATCGACACGCCCGCTGCTTTTGCGACATCGCTGATCGTGTTGCGCGTTGCCATCGTCATTTCCCTGCTCCGGCATGTTGTAGCGGTGCAACAGGTGCGCAGCAATGCAGCGATCCCCTCTTGCGGAAAGTGCAGACTTCGTGCGAATGACCTTTCAGACAGCGCTGTCATAAAGCGCCGGGGAGAGACAATTGACGTTACGGTACGGCTTGGTCGGCACGGGGATGATGGGCATCGAGCACATCCGCAATGTGCGCGTTGCCGTGGATGCCGAAATCGTTGCGATTGCAGATCCCGTCCCGGGTTCGCTTGAATGGGCGAAGAATGCGCTCGGCACTGAGCCGGAAATTTACGCCGACAGCGCCGCGCTGGCGAAAGCGGGACTTGACGCGGTAATCGTGGCGAGCCCCAACCATACGCATCGTGCCGTCCTTGAGCCGTTGTTCGATGCCGGGCTCAACATCCTGTGTGAAAAGCCGCTGGCAACGACGATCGAAGACGCGCGATGGATCGTCGAGCGCGCGGCCGCTTCGCCGGGCATCTTCTGGACCGCGATGGAATATCGCTACATGCCGCCCGCGGCTGCATTCATTGAGCAAGTTCATGGCGGACGCATCGGCAAATTGCAGATGCTGAGCATCCGCGAGCATCGTTTCCCGTTTTTGCCGAAAGTCGGCGACTGGAACCGGTTCAGCGCGAATACCGGCGGCACGATGGTCGAAAAATGCTGCCATTTCTTCGATCTGATGCGACTGATAACGCAATCCGAAGCCGTGCGCGTCTATTGCTCGGGTGCAATGGACGTGAACCATCTCGACGAGCGTTATGACGAGCGCACGCCGGACATTATCGACAATAGCTATACGACTGTCGATTTCGCGAACGGCACGCGGGCAATGCTCGACTTGTCGATGTTCGCCGATGGGGCGGAACAGCAGGAGGAAATTGCAGCCGTCGGCAGCACGGCCCGCCTCGAATGCCTGATCCCGGCAGGTGACCTGATTTTCAGCCCCCGGACGGGCTTCGTGCAGCCGAAATTGCCCGAGCGGACGCACATAGCCGTCGACGAAATGGCCTTGAAATCGGGCAGCCATCACGGGTCGACCTTTTACGAGCACCAGAAATTCTATAGCGCTTTAGTGGGAAATAGCGGCGTAGACGTCACTGCGCACGACGGCTTGATAGCGGTCGCGATCGGGACGGCAGCTGAAATCAGCGCGCGCGAGCACCGCGTCGTGACGATGGAAGAACTGGGTTTTTGATTGAATAATTAAGCCGCAACGACGGCATTTGCAGGAAGGATTATCCGATGACCAAGACTTTTATGTTGGCCAGCGTTGCCACGCTCGCTCTAATCGGCGCACCCGCATTAGCGCAGGATGCAGCACCCGCTGCCGATGAAGCGCCCGTCGAAATCGTCGTCACGGCGCAAAAGCGCACCGAGCGGCTGCAGGACGTGCCCGTTGCCGTGTCAGTGATTTCGGGTGCTGCGCTTGCCAATCAGGGCGGTGTGAACATTGAAAACGCGCAGTATCTGGTGCCGAGCCTTAACTTCCGCAAAGCGGGCACAGCAATAAACCAGTCGCTGTATCTGCGTGGCGTGGGCACAGCGACTTTTTCGATTGCGGGTGAACCATCGGTCTCGACAGTCGTCGACGGCGTTGTTTTCAGCCGGGCGGGCGAAGCTTTCAGCGATCTGGTCGATATCGAGCGCATCGAAGTGCTGCGTGGTCCGCAAGGCACGCTGTTTGGGAAGAATGCGAGCGCGGGTGTCGTCAATATTGTGACGAAACGGC
>JANODH010000328.1:0-1969 GCA_031412595.1 Sphingomonas sp.
CGTCGTGCGGTGAGGCCGGATTGATGCGGCCGAGAACGCGGCGGACTTTTGCAAGCTCATCCATAAGCTCGCGCTTGTTCTGGAGGCGGCCCGCTGTATCGACGATGAGCACGTCGATGCCGGTGGCCGTGGCTTGCTTGACGGCATCGAAAACGATCCCCGCTGCATCGCCGCCTTCGGGACAGCTGACGATGGGTACGCCGAGACGGTCTGCCCAGACTTTCAATAGCCCGATAGCGGCGGCACGGAAGGTGTCGCCTGCCGCGAGCATGACGCCATAATCCTGTTCGAGAAAATAATGCGCAAGTTTGGCAATCGTCGTCGTTTTGCCCGAACCGTTGACGCCGATGACGAGAATGACTTGCGGGCGTGGAAAGGCATCGATTTCGAGGGGCTCGGCAACGGGCCGGAGGATTTGCGCGATCTCGTCGGCCATGACGGCGCGGACGGCTTGCGCATCGACGCCGCGCTCGAACTTCGTGACCGCCAGCCGGTCGCGGATGGTCTTTGCCGTGGCTGGGCCAAGGTCGGACGCCACAAGCGCATCTTCGACATCGTCGAGTGTCTGCGCATCGAGCGTCGTGCCACCGGCCGTCAGGCCACCGAGATTTTCGCTGAGTTTTTCCGAAGTCCGGCGCATGCCGCCGAACAGGCGCTGGGTCCATGAGGCTTCGGTCATGCTGTACCGGCTAATGGTTCGGCGACGAGTGTTTCACCGGTCACGCCGACGATCCTGACGGATCTTATTTGGCCGGGCAGGTTGGGGGGAAGCATGACTTGCGCAAAGTTTTCCGCATGGCCGCTGGTACCACTGCGCTCGACGAGCACTTGTGCTGTCGTGCCGATCTGCGCGCGCAGCCACGCCGATTTGCGTGCGCTGCTGGCGGCCCGAAGGTCGGCAGCACGCGTTTTTGCCGTTGCGGGACTCACCTGCGGCATGCGCGCGGCAGCAGTGCCGGGTCGCGGCGAATAGGGAAAAATATGGCCGAACACGATATCGCATTCGTCGATGATGGCGCGGCTGTTGGCAAACATCGCTTCGGTTTCGGTCGGGAAACCGGCAATCAGATCGGCGCCGATCGCGATTTCGGGACGCGCCGACTTCAGGCGCGTGACGAGGTCGATTGCCTGCGCACGGTTATGGCGCCGCCGCATGCGTTTCAGGATCATGTCGTCACCCGATTGCAGTGAAAAGTGCACATGCGGCATCAACCGGGGTTCGTCTGCGAGAATCGCGAACAGCGCCTGATCGACTTCGGCTGGGTCGAGCGACGACAACCGCAGTCGAGGCAGGACAGGCACATCACGCAAGATGCGCGCAACGAGGCTGGCAAGTCCGCCTTCGTAGCTGGTCAGATCGACGCCCGTCAGAATGACTTCCTGCTGACCATTTTCGACGACCTGCCGGATGGCCGCAACGATCGCGTCAGGCATTAGCGAACGCGACGGACCGCGCGCGATCCGTGTGATGCAGAAAGTGCACGCATGATCGCACCCGTTCTGCACCTCGACGAACGCGCGGGCGTGCAGTTCCCCGGAAACAGCAGGACGCGGATCGCGACACATCGGCAGCACCTCGGCAATCCCGGTCCACTTATCGGGATCGAGCCGTACGGCACAGCCAGTGGCATAGACCTGCTTGCCCAATCGCGAAGCGCGGCGGATGGCTTGTCTTGCCTGACGTTCGGCTTCGGCGGTTACAGCGCAGCTGTTGACGATGATCGCATCGCCGCCCGTCCATTCCCTGCGGATGGCTTCGCCCTCGGCAATGTTCAGGCGGCAGCCAAAATTGATGACGTCGACTGTCATCGGCCGAACGCCGCCCAGTCCGCATCGCCGCTGAAAACATGCGTGGCTGGCCCCGTCATCCGGATCGTTTCGCCCGGGTTCCAGACGATTGTATGGTCTCCGCCTGGGAGCGTCACGGTAACCGGTGAAGCGACGCGTTTGCTGCGGATTGCAGCGACAG
>JANODH010000329.1:0-2575 GCA_031412595.1 Sphingomonas sp.
ACCAGCACGATGTTAATTGCTGCACCCGCGATCGCGCAGACTGCCGCTGACGAAACCACAACCGGTGACGAAATCATCGTCACAGCGCAGAAGCGCTCGGAGAGCTTGCAGGACGTGCCGATCAGCATTCAGGCGCTGGGCACGAAAAAGCTCGACCAGCTGAATATTACCAATTTCAACCAGTTTTCGCAGCAGTTGACGAGCGTCGCATTCCAAACGTCATCACCCGGATCGACCAATGTCTATATGCGCGGCGTTGCATCGGGGGGCGATGGCAATCACTCGGGACCGCTCCCGAGCGTCGGTTTCTATCTCGACGAGCAGCCAATAACGACGATCGGCGGGACGCTCGACGTCCACATCTACGACATCGCGCGCATCGAAAGCTTGTCGGGACCGCAGGGCACGCTTTACGGTGCATCTTCGCAAGCGGGCACGATCCGCATCATTACTAACAAGCCGGAACTTGGCGAAACGTCGGGCCGGGTCGATGGCGAAATCAACACTGTCAGCAAGGGCGGCATCGGTGGCCGCCTCGAAGGCGTTATCAACCTGCCGATGGGTGACCGCGCGGCACTTCGCGTCGTCGGCTTTTACCAGCGCGACGCTGGTTACATTGATAATATCCCTGGCATCCGCACGTTCATCGGCGGCATTTCGGCAACGAATTCGGCGTTTGTGGAAAAGGATTACAATGACGTCGAGACCTATGGCGGGCGGGCTGCGCTCAAAATTGATTTGGATGACAATTGGACCGCGACTCCGACCATTCTCTATCAGGAAGCCAAGGCCAAGGGATCATTCGGGTCCGACACACGCCTGAGCGATCTGCAGGTCCAGCACTTCTTTCCTGAATTCAGAAATGACCGCTTCATTCAGGGCGCGCTGACGATTGAGGGCAAGATCGGCAACTGGGACCTGACTTATGCCGGTGCATATCTCGACCGCAAAGCGCGGGGATCAAATGATTACACGGACTATGCCGAAGCTTATGACCGCCTTTACTCGGCGTATGTGAGCGAAAGTGGCGGGTTCAGCTGTTCAGGCATCGCGGGTTGCTTTTATTTCAACGATGCCGCTGGCGCGAATATCGATCCACGACAGCAGGTTTTGAGCAATCCCAAATATACTAAACTGAGCCAGGAATTGCGCGTTGCGTCGCCACAGGGCGATCGGTTCCGCGTCGTCGCAGGCCTGTTTTATCAGCGTCAGCAAAATGACATCGAGGAAATCTACAACGTCCCGAACTTGGCGCCGCTGCTTTCAGTCAATGGTCGCCCGGGCACGCTATGGCTGACCAAGCAAAAGCGAGTGGACCTCGATTATGCAGTGTTCGGCGAAGCCAGTTTCGATATCACACCGACGCTGACCCTGACGGCTGGCGGGCGCGGCTTTATTTACGACAATAGTCTGATCGGCTTCTTTGGATTTGGGCGCAATCCTGCCTATGTTCAGGGTGCAAGCGGCAACCCGCCGGCAAATGCCGCGGCGAGTTCGCGAACGGGCGTTGCCGGCTGTTTCACGACCGAAGGATTTACGCTGCGCGATGCCCAGTCGTTCAACACAGACCCGGACAACGCAGGACTGCCGCAGCGTAGCACGACGCTGCTCCCCGCCGCCGTTGCGGGCGGTCCATGTACCAATCTTGGTGACTTCGATACAGCAACCGGGGGTGTCCGCCCGAAACAGGCCGACGGCTCGGGCTTCACACACAAAGTCAATTTGACATGGAAGCCAAACCGTGACGTCCTGACCTACGCAACGTGGTCACGTGGCTTCCGTCCAGGCGGCATTAACCGGCGCGCTGGCATAGCTGCTTACCAGCCGGACTTCCTGACAAATTATGAGGTTGGGCTGAAGACAACGTGGCTCGATGGCCGGTTGCGCATCAATGGTGCCATTTATCAGCAGGAATGGAAAACCTTCCAGTTCGCCTTCCTGGGACAAAACAGCTTTACGCAAATCCAGAACGGTCCGGACGCCCGCATCCGCGGCGGTGAAATCGATATCAACCTGACGCCCGCGGCCGGGCTGAGCCTCAGTGCCGCCGCAAGCTACACCGACGCCAAGACGCGTCAGAACTTGTGCCGTTTCCCCGATCCGACCTTAGCCTGCACGGCCCCCGGGCCGGACGGCGGCGTCGACAGCACGAATTTCATCTCCGCACCCGCCGGAACGCGCCTTCCGGTTACACCGCGAGTGAAAGTGAGTGCCAATGCCCGCTACGCATTTCCGATGGCAGGCGGCAACGGCCATGTACAAGCAGCCGTGGCGCATTCAAGCTCGGCGCCGTCCGACTTACGCACGGCAGTCCGATCTGTCGGAGGAGATCGCTCGGTTATCAATTTGTTCAGCCCTTCGGGTTCACTTGGCGATCTTCGAGCTTACACCACTGCAGACTTTGCGGCCGGAATCGACTGGGCTCGGTTTTCGGCCGAGCTATTCGTCCGCAATGCATTTGATGAACGCGGTGAATTGTCACGAGGAGCGCAGTGCGGCTCTTGCGCACCCTTCAGAAACTACGTGTACACGATCACGCCACGAACTTTCGGGCTAAGGTTGGGCGCAAAGTTCT
>JANODH010000330.1:0-5798 GCA_031412595.1 Sphingomonas sp.
GTCATATTCGACGCGGCCGATTTCCTTCAGCCAGCTATGCTCGGGTCCGATGCCGGGATAATCCAGCCCCGCGCTGATGCTGTGCGCTTCGTCGATCTGGCCGTCTTCGTCCTGCAGCAGGAAAGTCTTGTTACCGTGCAAGATTCCGGGTCGACCGCCGGCAAGGCTGGCAGCATGTTGCTTGTCGAGACCGTGGCCGCCCGCTTCGACGCCCACCATCTTGACGTCGCTGTCGTCAAGGAACGGGTGAAACAGCCCCAGCGCATTCGATCCGCCGCCGATGCAGGCAACGAGCATGTCGGGCAACCGGCCTTCGCGTGACAGGATCTGCGCGCGCGCTTCCTTGCCGATCACGCTCTGAAAATCGCGGACGAGTTCGGGGTAGGGATGCGGCCCTGCGGCTGTCCCGATAATGTAAAACGTATCGTGAACGTTGGCGACCCAGTCACGCAGCGCTTCGTTCATTGCATCCTTCAGCGTCTGCGCGCCGCTCTTCACTGGCACGATTTCAGCACCCAGCAGCTTCATGCGGAAAACGTTGGGGGATTGTCTTTCGACATCGCGCGCGCCCATGAAAATAGTGCAGGGCAAGCCGAAGCGCGCCGCAACGGTTGCCGTGGCAACGCCGTGCTGCCCCGCACCGGTTTCCGCAATGATCCGCGTCTTGCCCATGCGTTTGGCGAGCAGGATTTGCCCGATGCAATTGTTGATCTTGTGCGCGCCGGTGTGGTTCAGTTCGTCACGCTTGAAGTAGATTTTCGCGCCGCCCAGATGCTCCGTTAGACGTTCGGCGTAATAGAGCGGGCTGGGTCGTCCGACATAATGTTTGAGCAGATCGTCGAACTCGGCGGCAAATGCCGGGTCGTTCTTTGCCGCGCGATAATGCGCTTCGAGATCGAGGATCAGCGGCATCAACGTTTCGGCGACATAGCGCCCGCCGAATTGACCGAAATGCCCGCGTTCGTCGGGCTGTGCGCGAAGTGTGTTTGCCCCCCGTGGGAGCGTTGTTGAGTCTGTCATAATGTGCTCGCCGCTTTAAGGAATGCGGCAATCTTGTCCACATCCTTGATGCCCGGCGCAGCCTCGACACCCGACGAGACATCGAGCAGCGGCGCGCCGGTGATCCGGACGGCTTCGGCAATATTACCAGCGTCGAGACCGCCCGACAACGCCCACGGCAGCGCGTGCCTGTGCCCGCGCAGGAGTTCCCAGTCGAAGCGAAGACCGTTACCCCCCGGCAAGTCTGCGCCCGCAGCGGGCTTTGCGTCGTAGAGGATCAGCGCCGCTGCGCCCCGATAGGCAGTTGCTGCGGCAAGGTCGCGCGCGGTGCGAACGGGAAGCGCTTTCCACACGTCGAGGCCGCTGCTTTTGTGCAGTCGAGATACGAATTCGGGTGTTTCGTCACCGTGAAGCTGGATCACGTCGATCGGTACAGTTGCACGAACCCGGTCGATATCGTCGCGCGAGGGGTCGACGAACAGCCCGACGATTTTTGCTCGCCCTCCGACGCGTGCGGCAAGGGCAGCAGCACGATCGTTAGTCAGGTTGCGCGGGCTCTTCGGAAAGAAGACGAAGCCGACATGACTTGCGTCATCCTTCAGTGCGGCGTGTAGTGTTTCGGTTGTCGTCAGGCCGCAGATTTTTGTTTGGACAGGCATGTGCCCGCCTAGTCGTTTCGCCTCAGGCTGTCATGCGGATATCGGTCGCATGTTCCGGATATGGCGATATGGCGCGAGCTTTGTCAGGCATGCCGGCGATCTTGCAAGCAAAGCCGTGATTGACGTCGCGATGATGCGCTTCGTCCTGTCGCACGACGAGGATAACATCGCGCAATGTCGCATCGTCGGGCAGCTTCCAGTAATGTTTGGCGATGGCAGGGGCGGGCACGTTGGGTGAGCGGCCCTCGTCAAGTTCCTGCAAATAGAGCGTGTAGCTCAAGACCGCTTCTTCCTCGAAATACCCGACAACGCGGTGTGCCGTGCGCGGCGAAACCAAGTAAAGGAACGAAAAGCCGATGATAAAAACAGCTTGCGTCAGCAGGATGACCATGCGTTCGAACCAGGTAGGCTGTGCAATCTCGATGAATGTCATCAAGTGCATCCGCTCGTTCTCGGCTTCTTCCATCAGCGTGCGGATCCAGCCCTCGTCATCGCGCATCCACCGTAACGCATGAAGGTGCTGAAACATGGCGCCGACCATGCCCGGCACAGCGGCCACGGTTTCGAGCACGATGGCGCGGTGGCCGTAGCGTTTGGCGAAAAACGTATCGGCGCAGAACCGAAGAAGCTTTGTAAACCCAAGGGCAAAACGGTCTGAGAAGCCGTGCGGCGTAAAGTGATCGAAAGGTTCGGCGTCGCGCTCATTACGGAGCGCCTTCGCGTCCGGCTGCAATAGTGTATTCGCCATCATATCGTTCCTTCGGATACGCCTTGGACTATCACCTTCTCGCGAGGGCAAATGGGCCCGAGGCGGGCGCATTTCAATAGTGTTACAGCGTTGCTTCGATCGCTCTGACTGCACTGTCGGGATCGCTTGCTTGGGTGATCGGACGACCGATGACGAGGATCGATGCGCCATGGTCGAGCGCCTGACGCGGGGTGACGATGCGTTTCTGATCAGCTGTTTCGCCGTTCGCCGGACGCACACCGGGCACAACGAAAAAGCCGTTCGGCCAAAACTGACGTGCGGCTTTCACTTCGTTTCCGGAACAGACGACGCCATCGAGTCCGGCCTCGCGCGCGGCCGCGGTTAGGCGCATGACTTGGTCGTGCGAACTTCCTGTAACCCCCGCCGAAGCAAGGTCGCTTTCGTCGAGGCTGGTGAGAACCGTCACGGCAACGACTTTGGTGCCAGATGGCGCTGCTGCCTTTGCGTCTTCCATCATCGCGCGACCGCCTGTTGCATGGACTGTCAGGATCGCCGGATCGAGTGGCCGTAATGCCTGAACCGCCTTGGCGACGGTGTTCGGAATATCATGGAGCTTCAGATCGAGGAAAATCGGAAGATGCAGTTTCGCCATTTCGTGCACGCCCGAGCGGCCGTTTGCGGCAAAGAATTCAAGACCCAGCTTGATACCGCCGACATGCTTCGAAACACGCCTCGCAATGTCCTGCGCGCGCTCCAGATCCGGCGTGTCGATGGCAACCCAGATCGGACTGGTCATAAGCTTAATGGGGGAACGGGATCGGCACGGATCGGCTCGGCGACCGTGAGGGCCTCGCTCAAACTCCGATTTGCAGCGTCGAGTTTGCGCGTCAATGTCCAGCGCGTGGCGCGGTAAAGCAAAAGAGCGGGAACCAAGCCGAGCATGAACACGACGAACAACAGGATCGGCAATGGCGTATCGATGATGATGTCGCCCCAAAGCTTTATGCTGACGATCTGCCAGTTGTTGAACGAAAAGATGACACCGACGACAGCGAGCACGACCCAGAAGACAGTGCGCAGGAATTGCATGTTTTTGACCTTTCGAGCCGGTTCGTCAGTCTATCCCCGTCATGGCTGCTACTTCAAGGCGCAACTGGGCAATCAACGCCGCGATCGAAGTGCAGCGCGGCGCTTCCTCGTCTAAAATTGCGTTGAAAATCGACTTTTTTATCGCTGTAAGCTCGGGCTTTGGCAGGATCGATCCAGCAGGGAGCGTCGACAACACAATGTCGATCAACCGATCGGCGCCATGCAGCCGACCCCAAAGATAATCATTCTCGCGGTAGCTCCGGCTGAAAAAAGCGCCGAAACTGTTGAACTGAATGCCTTTCAGCGTGACGCGGGCATTGCCTTGTCGGATCGATTGCGCTTCATTCGGGGAAATCCGGTCAACCTTGATAGCGTCGAATTCGTCTAAGCCCTCACCTTGCAAGAGAGCATAAGTCGCGACGTCGAAAAAAGGAAAACCGAGATAAGCAAGCAGCGGTGCCCGACGATCCGTTTTGGCACATCCGGCAAGCGCAATAGCGAGCTGCACGTCGGTGTCGGCATCGAATTGCACGAGGTCCGTTCCATTCGGTGCCATTTCGAACAATGCGTTCAGTCGCGCGAAAACAGTGAGTCGGACGGATTCGAAATTCGCTTTGGGCTGTGCCTCAGCAAGCTCTGCGATCCTGCGCGAGAGAAACCGCAAGCGACGTGTGCGATAGGCAATGTCATGCTGGTCGAGAAATCCGACAGCATCAGCTTCGTTGCCGCCCGCGCTTTCGATGCGCAGCCTTTGATATGCGGACCACGCGTGTCCTGAGTCTTGCGCTGATTTCGCTTCGGCCAGCGCCCGCCATTTGGCCAGGCGCGCCGCATTCGGCGTCGTCATAAAGAACGTGCGGCCGAACAACTGACTGACCGTTGCTTCGATTTCGGGCCGGATCGCTTCGATGATCCGTCGCGATCGCTGCGTGCGCTCGGAGCGGCCGGCGATCGCCTCGAGATTGTCGCGAATGGGTTGTTCGCGCGGGATGTCCGAAAGCGCACCAAAAATTGTCGTGAAAAATCCTGGTACTTGCGTTTCACCCGCCCGATTGAGCCTGACGCTGTGAATGCCTGGCTTTGGATCGATATAAACGAAGCGGCGGTCGATATCGCGGCGGGCAGGGCGGCTATTCAGCGCATTGATGGCAGGCTTGAACGGCGCATTGGCAAGGACCGAGCCATCAATGAGAATGGTCGTTTCGCGCCCCGGAAGAACGCGACGGAGAAAAACATCGCGGCCGGGCCAGTCGCGCTCGTCTTCGGCCAGAACACCGTCCAGTTCGGCAATCGTAAACGGCGGGAAGGCACCGGGAAAGCTTGCGGTCGCCCGCGCGGCAAAAACAAGATCGTTTGCGTCACCCAGTGTGTTCGGATCGCCCGGCGCGTCGCGAAACGAGAAAATCAGCCGATGTTCGGTTTCGGTAATTTCTGGCGGCGAGTGCAGCGTCAATTGCTCGGGGTGGCCGCGAAAATCGGTTACAGTCACAAACAAATCAAGCGGCTGTTCGGGTGGCAAAAGCCGTGGGCCAGCTGGCAATGCTGCCATGGCATCGAATGCTTTCAGGAGCATCCGACTGAACACTTTGCCGCCAAAAGGCGGTTCGAACCATCGCGCGCGGATGAAGCGATTAAGCTTGTCATGCACTTCGATTCGCGTTTCGAAATCGAGATTATCGTCCCATTCGGCACCCTGACGGTTTGCAAAGGCCCAAACAAGCGGCTTTGCCCAGATTTTCGAGAACTGCGAACGCATCTTCGCCTCGGGATCGATCAGTTGATCGACGTCTGCGCTTTCGAGCCACAAATCTGTCAAGGGTTCGAGTGATTGCCCGGTCGCAATCGCTTGTGACAGGAAAATTCCGTTGATTCCGCCGGCCGAAGCGCCAGCGACGATATCAGCCAGCACGCGCAATTTGATGTTGCTCAGCGCTGCAATAGCGTCGAGCAATTCGATATAGATTGCCTGACTTGAGCTCTTGGCAGTGCTGCCATCGTGGAAGGCGCGTGATGCCCGGGCCAAGTGCCAGATCTCTTTGGTGATCCCGTGCATGTAAACCGCAAGGCTGATCCCGCCATAACAGACCAGGGCAAGGCGAAGCTCTTTCTCGCGCATTTGCGTTACGTGCCATGTTGCATGGCCGAGGGGAAGCGGCGCTTAAACCCGACGCTGCTGGTTCAGGATTTCGTAGGCCATCACGGCAGTGGCAATAGCGGCATTCAAACTGTCGGCGCGCCCGCGCATCGGCATTTTGACGAGCATGTCACACTGCGATTCATAAGCTGGGGGAAGTCCCTGCGCTTCATTGCCGACCATGAGGAAAACGGGAGGGATATAGCGC
>JANODH010000331.1:0-17133 GCA_031412595.1 Sphingomonas sp.
CGCGAGTTTGGGTTCGTTCCGTGAATTTCATTTGATCGGCCAAGCCCATTCATTGCAGGCAGTTACGATTTTCGTCGTGCGCGTTTTCGCGCGCACTGCCCGACAGTGACAGGCGCCGCGCGATGGTGGGATGTGTCGGTATCCCCGGTTTCAGACGACAGTAAGCAGCTTGTTGGTTTCCTCACGGTGTCGCGCGATGTCACGGCCAATCAGTTGAGCCGGGAGGCGCTGACGCTCGCCGCAGCCGAGCTGAAGCATCGTATTCGCAACGCCTACCAGATGGTTATCGGCCTTCTTATCGTCACAGCAGACGGCAACGCGATGCATGAAGAATTTGCCCAACACATGTCCGCTCGCTTGAAAGCGGTGTCTCGTGCGCAACTGCTTTTTGCCGAGAGCGACGCACCTTGCAATCTGCAGGAACTCGTTATGGCGCTTGTCACACCGTTCGAAAGTCAGGCGACACAAATTACTTTTGGAGACTTTCCGGCAATCTCGGTCGAACAGCCTCAGGCCGATGCAATTGCGCTGGTCATCGGAGAACTGGCCGTCAATGCATCGAAGCATGGCGCGTTGACACATGGTGGCCGTATCGACGTGCGGGCGATTCACGACAAATCGCAGCTATTAATTTTGTGGAATGAAACCGCCAACCGGGTGATCCAGCAGCGCAGCAGGCAAGGTGGCCAGGGCATGAGCTTAATGACGCAAATCATGCAAACCCGCGGCGGCGATTTGGTTGTTGCATGGAAAGAAATGGGGCTAATTGCCACGCTGACATTCGATCTCACCGCGTAGCATCAGCGGATCGTCGCGACTCACTGAGTCTGGAGCATTTCGCCCGTAATTGCATAGCCGCCACCGAGCCAATCGACGATCTCACGTGCTGCCGGATGGTCAACCGCTGCATAGCGCTGGCATAGTCGGTCCGCGCGGTCACCGAGGCGATCGAGCCCACTGTCGTTAAACGTGAGCAGATCGGCCACGAGCATTGCCGCGAGGTCCGCGCCGGCGACTTCGACCGCTGCCGTGATAAAGGCCGCGCCATAAGCATAATCGCCGCCGTGCCGATAAGCATCGATCAACGTCAGCGCGGGGATGCAGCCCAGAGTCGGCTGCAGTGCAGGGTTGATTGCATGGCCCGTGATCCATGGCGCGATTTCGGGGCCGCGTCCGGTAAAGCTGCGCAAGTGCAGATACTGGCTCATCCGCGGGCCATCGTTGACCGGGTAATTATCCCACAGGCAGACTTTGCGCCCCAATCGCTCCGCAACATCGCGAAGATGTCCGGGTGAAAATGCTTTCGAGCAGACTTCCTCGCCCGTCCAGTAAATCTGGATGGCGGGATCGATCAGCTTGCCAAAGTCCTCGAGATAATCGACGGGCCGCGCCCCAAAAACGCGGTCCAGAACCGGGTCATCCGAATAATAGCTCGGACAGGTATAAAAACGCGCAGCCCGGCTATGGTCGAGGCAGAACGCAATGATTTCCGCTTGCCGCTTAGCAAGATCGGGCAAATCCCCCCGCATGTCATCAAACAGAACAGCAAGATCGTCGACGCCGATCGCATCGAGCATCGCAAGCTTGGCCTTGAGCGCAGCCTTCGTATGCGGACTAAAATCAAGATGCGCGCCATAGGGCGTCAGGCCGACGCCGAACCGAACGCCGAGCGAGCGGCAATGCGCCGAAAGCTGGTGAAGAGTTTCCGTCGCGGCATCATCATGCAGATTCTGCCAATCACGCCGCAAATAGGCATCAATTTTCGGCGCATAGTGGAAAAAGCCATAGCCGGCGGTACCGAGGCGCGTGATGACTGCGCACCGATCCTCATGCGACCAGCAGCGCCCGAAATAGCCCTCAATAATGCCCAGTTCGGGTGTCATCGACGACGGGAAACACGCGCGGCGTGCGGCCGTCAAGAGCGCTAGAACTTATAGCCTGCTTCGATGCCGATCATCCGCCGCTGTCCGGGCGAAATAAACGAACCCCCAAATTCGATCGCCGGGATCACTTCGTTCAGATAGCGGCGATCCAGCAGGTTATTGGCAAAGGCCGTCAGCTTCCAGCTTTCCCCCTCGAGGCCGAAACGCAAATTGAGGACACCGAAGGCCTTGCGCCGCGCCAGATCATAGCGCCCATCCCCGACAAATCCGGGCAAGCCAAGCGCACTGATCGGAAGCAGGCCACTGAAGATCGTCGGGCGGATATCGTCCTGCACCGTATGGAACCATGTGGGCCCGGTGATGCGATAATCGGCGCGCAACACGACGTTCGTTGACGCGGCCAGTGGCGCGACAATCTGCGTGCCGAGGTTGATCGTATAATCCGCAGTATAGGGCGACCTGTTGCCGACGGTGTAGGGGCGCGACGCATTTTTCTTGATCTTGCTGTCCGTCACATTGAACGCGCCAAAGACAGTCCAACCATCGACCAGGCGGGCGTTCAGATTAATTTCAGCGCCTTTCAGATCGACTTTGTCGATATTCGAAACCACGCGAAGCAGACCAAAGCCACCCACGAAAAACTCGAAGAACTGCATGTCGGTGACCTGCGTATAATAGCCCGCCAAATCGTAAGTGATGCGGCCGTCTACAATCGAGCCTTTGATACCTGCTTCGAATGCACTCGACCGTTCCTTGCGGTAATTGTCGTTGATCACCACGCCGGTATTGATCGTGCCGATCGCACCATTATTGAACGCCCCGTCGACGGTTGCTTTCGACCCCTGGTTATTGAAACCACCGGCTTTGAAGCCGACGCCCCAGTTGGCATAGATGTTGGTACTGCCGGTCGGCCGCCAGCTGACGCTAACCTTTGGCTGCAGCTGCCGGAATGTCGCTTCTTTGTCGGGAATGCTACCGGTGGCAGGAAGGCCGGGATTGATCTTCGCGCCTGTGATCGGATCGTTAACGTTTGGCACGAGGTTCGTGACTTTGCGAGCTTCGATATCATAACGCAGCGCAAGGCTGACTTTGAACGTGTCCGACAATTCATAATCCGCCGAGCCGAACGCCGCGTAAACATTGGTACGGAATTTATCGTTGAACAGCAGCGAAGTGGGGTTCGTCGAGCCCGGTGCATTGTAAAGCGTCGGTAGCACGCCGAGCCCCAGATCAGCACCAAGGCTGATGCCCGTTTCGCGGTCGATGTTCAGATAATACGCACCAAGCTGCCAGCTGAGCGGTCCGCCACCAGTCGAGGCGAGGCGTATTTCTGTGCTGATATCCTTCTGCTTGCGCGTTTGCAGCTGCGTTCCGTCGCACGTGGTCGGCGAATAAGCGCCGAAAGTCGAGCCTCCGGCAAGATCGAAGATGAACGCCGTTGGTCGCGCCGCGATGAAGGCTGGCTGATTGAGCGGAAATCCGGTGAGAGCAGTCGTCGACGCAAAGCACGCATTCTGAACGGCCGTATTCGTGGGATTGGCAGGAACGCCGAACGCAGCGGGCGCGATATAACGCGAAAAATCCGCTGACGTTCCGTCGGCGATCAGGCTTTGCTTGATATCCGAATACAGCGTCCACGCGGTCAACCTGACACCGCCGAAATCATGCTCGATTTTGGCGGAGGCTTCGATCGTTCGCTGGTCGTTGGTCGGGCGGATGTTCGAATAATAGTTGAAGCGATGCGCATTCACATCTTCATAAAAAGCCGGGTTCACAGCGGCGAAATTAGGCAGCTGAAACGACGCATTGAAATTAATCGAAGCGCCTTTGAGCTTTGCGTAACGCGCTTTCACGTCGAGTGTTGTCGCGCTGCCGAGTTCTGCGATCACGCGCCCGTCGACGCCCCAAACTTCCTGATCATCGACTGAATTCGAATCGAGAAAGACGTTGCGATAAAATCCGTCGGTGGTCCGGTAATTGCCGGACAGAACAAACCCGACCCCCGCGCCGATCGGGCCAGCGACATAGCCGCGCACGTCGCCGGTCTTTTGCTCGGCGTAGCTTGCCGTCACGGCGCCCGCAAAAGCATCGCCGGGTTTCACGGTCGTAACGACGATCGCCCCTGCTGCAGCATTGCGGCCGTAAAGTGCGCCTTGCGGCCCTTTCAGGATTTCGATCTGACGCAGTGTGCCCTGCACTTCATTAAGCTGGGCCGTATTCGTTTTCAAAATGCCATCAACGACCAGCGCAACTGAACTCTCGGCGTCGCGCGCGCCATTTATGCCCCGGATGTTGATCTGCGTATCGCCTGCTTCTGCCGTTCCGGTCACGATTGTGACACCGGGAGTCAGCTGAACAAAATTCTGCGCATTCTGGACACCGGTTTTTGCAATCATGTCGGCGCTGAGAACGGTAACCGACGCAGGAACGTCGATCAGCCGTTCATTCTGACGGCGCGCTGTAACAATGATCTCGCCTGAAGCACTTGCCCCATCACCGGCGGCATCCTGCGCTACGGCGGGCATGACCGACAGCGCGGTTGTCGAAAGCGTCGCAAGCAGCAGTTTCCGCGTCGTGCGCATGGTCTATCCCCCTCAGTTAATGAATAAGATATTGTATACAATAATTGCGTCAAGCCTATGATTGCGCGCTGCGATCGTTTAGCGATCGACTGTTGCCGTAAGGATGCACCCAGGTCGATGTCACGCGCGTCAAATCATGCTTACGTCGAAATCCGCAGCCTGATTCTTTCGGGTGATGCGCCTCCGGGAACACAACTAAAGGAAGAGCAACTGGCCGATATTTGCGGTGTTTCTCGCACACCTGTTCGCGATGCGCTGCGCCGCCTCGAGACTGAGCTCTATGTCGTCCGGTCGGGTTCGCAGCGCGCTTTTGTTGCTGATTGGAGCCATGACGATGTCGATGAAATGTTTGTTTTACGTGGTATGCTCGAGGCACATGCGGCGGCGCGGGCAGCCGCGCGATTTTGTCGCGAAGGTCTCGACGCGCTGATTGCTGCCAATGCGGCAATCGAAGCTGCCGTAGCGCGCCCAAGACCAGACATCGGTGCTTTTCTCGATAGCAACCGCGCATT
This sequence comes from Sphingomonas sp., assembly GCA_031412595.1. GTDB lineage: Bacteria > Pseudomonadota > Alphaproteobacteria > Sphingomonadales > Sphingomonadaceae > Sphingomonas_O. The sequence continues at coordinate 4,978 of JANODH010000331.1, forward strand.
TCATCGGATCATTGTCGATACTGCTGATTCACCGCGATTGTCGGCAACGCTTGCGACATTGATCGAGCAGCCGGTCGTCCGCCGCACAGCCATGCATTACGACCGCGAACAACTCATGCAATCGGTACGCGAACATAAGGAACTGATACAGGCGTTCGAAGCGCACGACGAAAGCTGGGCTCAAGCGGTCATGACCGCGCATATTCGCCGCGCTTTTCATGCATTTTCGCAGGCGCAGCCTCAACCCGCGCCGCAGCCCGAAAAATAGGATTTCGCACTTTCGGCCGAGATGATCTCAGCAGTTTTTGCGCGCAAATCAAAAATGCTTGCGGCGTGCACGGATGCGTCGCGGTCGCCGACTGCATCTTCGACAACCAGCGGGACAAAGCCATGACAGAGCGCGTCGACAGCTGTGGCCCGCACGCAACCGGACGTCGTCAGTCCGGCAATCACCAGCGTATCGATGCGCTCTTTTTGGAGAAGCTCGGCAAGTCCGGTGCTGAAAAACGCACTGGGAAATTGCTTCGTGATGACGCGATCCGAACTGCGTGGCGTCAGCTCTGGTGTGAAATCTCCGAGCGGATTGCCGCGATCGAAGCATGTTAATGCGGCAATTTTCTGGTAAAACAGGCCGCCGTCGCAAGCTGCATCCCCGGGGATATATTCGACGCGCGTAAAAATGGCTGGCACGCCCGCCAATACGGCTGCTTCGCGCAGCTCGATTGCCCTTTCGCGGACGTCTTCGACGCCTGCGTATAGAGGCGACGCAGGATCAAAATAGGCACAGGCGAAATCGATAAGAATGAGGGCGGGTCGCTGCCCCGGTTTCAGCACGCGCCCAAAGCCGGCCGCTGCATAATCCGACCGTAAGATATTCGCACCCTGCATCACCGCTCCGCTTTGTCGCCGACACGGCTATACAGCGGCAACTGTTCTTTGTATACAAAGTGGCATGGTCGAGCACGTCCAGATTCTTGAGGTCGCACCACGTGACGGCCTGCAAAATGAAGCAGGCATCGTTGCGACTGCAGACAAGATCGCTCTCGTCGAACGCGCCATATCCTATGGTGCGCGGCGCATCGAAGTGGCCAGCTTTGCAAACCCTAAACGCGTGCCGCAAATGGCCGACGCAGAAGCCGTGATCGCTGGCCTGCCTGACGACCAGCGTGTTCGCTATACTGCGCTATGCATGAACGTGCGCGGCGTAGAGCGGGCAATTGCAACGCGGGCGCACGGTCGCGGTGTCGACGAAGCCGGATGTGTAATTGTGGCCACCGACCGCTTCGGCCTTGCCAATCAAGGCCAGACGCTGGCTGAGGGCATTGTCGCGAACCGCGAGATGATCGCGCTTGCGAAATCCGCTGGCCTGAAAGCGCAAGTGACGATTGCTGCAAGTTTCGGCTGCCCATTCGAAGGCGCAGTGCCACCCGAACGCCCACTCGAAATTGCTGCAGAGATGGTAGACGCTGGTGCCGAGGAAATCGCTTTTGCCGACACCATCGGGGTGGGTGTCCCGGCGCAGGTTGGTCGGATGATCGCACGGGCTTTCGAGCGGCTCGGCCGCGATTTCCCGATCCGGGTTCATCTGCACGATACAAGGGGGCTTGCCACGGCAAATGCGTGGGCTGCTTATCAGGCGGGCTGCCGGATATTCGACAGCGCGCTGGGTGGGCTCGGCGGCTGCCCGTTTGCGCCGGGCGCAGCCGGCAATGTCGCGACTGAGGAATTGCTCTACCTGTTCGGCCATAGCGGGGTCGAAACCGGATTCGACATGACTGCCGTCCTCAGCGCGAATGCCTGGTTTGCGGAAATTATGGGCCGGACGCTGCCCAGCCGGGTCGGGCGAGCCGGTGATTTCGCACCAAAAAAAGAGATGGTCAGGGAGCAGGAAACGGTATGAGTTATCGTCTGGGTGTCGATGTGGGCGGCACGTTTACCGATCTGCTGATTATCGATGAAGCAAGCGGGCGCACGTACCGCGACAAAGTGCCTTCGACGCCGCATGACCCCTCCGAAGCCGTGATCAGCGGGGCTGCCCAGCTTTGCGCCAAAGCCGGAATTACGCCGCATGATCTGGCGCTGTTTCTTCATGGCACGACAGTTGCGACCAATGCAGTGCTCGAGCATAAAATCGCACGTGTCGGGCTGATCGTGACCGAGGGGTATCGCGACATTCTCCAGATCGCGCGCAGCCTCGTTCCTGGCGGGCTTGCAGCGTGGATCGTCTGGCCGAAGCCCGAACCAATGGCGCCACTGGAAGCGACGATCGAAGCGCCTGAAAGGATCGGCGCAGACGGTGCGGTCGTCCGCCCACTCGATGAAGCGACGTTGCGCGCGAATTTGCAGCGGCTGCGCGACGAAAAAGTCGAAGCTGTCACCGTCTGCCTTATCAACAGCTACATGAACGACGCACATGAACGTCGGATTGCCGCCATCGTCGCAGAGGAGATGCCTGACGTTCCGGTCAGCATTTCAGCCGACATCCTGCCCGAAATGCAGGAATATGAGCGCGCATTGACGACAGTTGCAAATTCCGCAGTTCGCCCCGCTGTTTCACGTTATGTCGCGAACCTTGAGGCACAATTGCAGCGCTGGGGCAGTGCTGCCAAACTGAGCCTGCTGCGCTCCGACGGCGGCCTGATGTCGGCCGAAAAGAGCCGGAGTGCCCCAGTCAATCTTCTGATGTCGGGGCCCGCAGGCGGCGTGGCAGGGGCTGTTTTCATTGCAAAGAATGCCAAGACTCCAAATGTGCTGACGCTCGATATGGGCGGTACATCGACCGACGTTGCCCTGATCGAAAATTATCAGGCGCGTCTTCGCCGAGAAACGAGCGTCGGGCATCTGACAGTTCGCGCCTCGTCGCTCGATGTTAAAACCGTGGGCGCAGGCGGCGGATCGATTGCGAGCGTGCCTGAATTAACGAAAGCGCTGCGCGTTGGGCCCCAATCGGCAGGTGCCGTCCCCGGACCTGCGGCCTACGGTCGTGGCGGCGAATTGCCGACAGTAACCGATGCCAATGTCGTTCTCGGGTATCTGCCCGAAAATCTGCTTGGCGGCACGTTCAGACTTGATCGTGAGGCGTCCACGCGTGCGGTTCAGACAGTCGCCGATGCGCTTAATATTACACTGATGGCTGCCGCAGCGGGGATCGTCAGTATCGTCAATGAAACAATGTACGGCGCGCTTCGCCTCGTATCGGTTCAGCAGGGCTACGACCCTCGCGACTTTGCATTGATGGCTTTCGGCGGTGCAGGACCGCTGCATGGCAATGCCATGGGCAAGCTGATGGGAAGCTGGCCTGTTATCATTCCACCGTCGCCCGGTGTGCTCTGTGCTTATGGCGATGCAACAACACGGTTGCGAGTTGATGCGCAGCGCAGCTTCAACAAGCTGATCACGCAAACTGATCTTGCCGAAGTCAGCAGCGTGATCGAGGAAATTTCAGCGCAGGTTTCATCGGAACTCGAAGCGGAAGGCGTTCCCGAAGCAGATCAGGAAATCGTCTTTGAGATCGACGTTCGCTATGCCGGGCAGGCATTCGAAGTGCCGCTCGTTTTTCCTTGCCACTCGACGCTCGAGGAGCTGGTTGCCCGGTTCGATGCAGAGCATGAGAGGCTGTTTACCTTTAATCTTTCGGTCCCGCAGGAACTTGTGAATATTCGCGCCGTGGCATTGGGAAAAGCCGCCAATGTCAGCGCAGAGATGATCGAGACCGGCCCTGCTGACCCGTCCGCTGCCAAGCTGCGCAATCAGAAAGTCTGGATGGACGGCGCGATGCGCGACGCCGCTATTTACGATCGTGCTTTGCTGAAAGCTGGAAATCGAATTTCGGGCCCCGCCATCATTTGCGAGATGGATTCAACGACGTTGGTGTTGAACGACCACGTTGCCGAGGTCGACGCTTTTGCAAATATCCTGATTAATCCGGAGGCACGCTAATGCCCGCACAGATTATCCAGACCAATAACAGGCCTTTTGCCGATGTCAGCATCGATCCGGTAACGCTCGACATAATCGAGAATGCAATGCGCAACGCGCGGATCGAGATGGACGCAACGCTGGTTCGCACGGCGATGTCGCCGGGTATCCGCGAACAGGGCGACGCCTTTCCGCTGATAGCCGATCCAGCCGGAAAAATGATCGTCGGCCAGTTCGGCAGTTTTATCGATGGTTTCTTGCGCGGCTTTGATGGCACGATCGAGGAAGGCGATATGATCTTCCTGAGCGACCCCTATAGCTGCGAAGGCGCGATTTCGCATTCGAACGACTGGCTCGTGCTCTTGCCGGTCTTCCGGGCAGGGCGGCTGGTCGCGTGGACGGCGATGTTTGGGCACCAGTCGGATATCGGCGGCAAGGTTGCTGGATCAATGCCGATCGACGCACGTGCCATATTCGAAGAAGGCGTGCGAATTCCGCCCGTCAAGATTTATAACAAGGGCGTCTACAACGAAGATCTGATCAAGCTTGTGATGCACCAGACGCGCAAACCGGATTGGTGCGCGGCGGATCTGAACGCGTTGATTGCATCGTGCCGCGTGGCTGCGCGGCGGGTCGACGAAATATGTGCGCGTTTCGGCGACGATGTCTACGTATCGGCAACGCAGGCGCTGCTTGCGCGCAACCACCGCGCGATGAAAGCCCTGATCGCGTCTTCGGTCGGTGAAGAACCCGTGAGCTTCGAGGATTATGTCTGCGACGACGGCGTCGGCTATGGGCCTTATAAGATCCGTTGCACGATGCAGCGCGTGGGCGACAAGGTAATCCTCGATTTTGCCGGAACCGATCCACAATCAGCTGCCTCGATCAATTTTTACCTGAACGAGAACATGTTTAAGATGTTCTTCGGGATTTACATGATCATGGTCTTTGATCCGCAGATCATGTTCAACGACGGATTTTACGACCTCATCGACGTAAAAATCCCCGAGGGATCACTGCTGAAGCCGCTGTATCCTGCTGCGCTATCGGGCCGGACGCATGCGCTTGGTCGCATCTTCGACATTCTCGGTGGACTGCTCGGCCAACGGACACCCGAATTTCTCTGTGCCGCCGGATTCTCGTCGTCGCCGCATCTGATGTATTCAGGTCGCGACAAAAAGGGCGAGTGGTTTCAGCTGTTCCAGATCGGTTTCGGCGGGATCCCGGGCAAGCCATTCGGCGATGGCCCGGACGGCCATTCACTATGGCCGGGCTTTACCAATGTGCCCAACGAGTTTCTCGAGCGCTATTTTCCGCTGAGGATCGAGCGGTACGAAGCATTGGCCGACACCGGCGGTGCCGGGCGCTACCGTGGCGGCAATGGCATTCATATGAGTTATCGTTTTCTGGCCGCTGGCACTGTGTCGATCCACGACGATCGATGGTTCACATATCCGTGGGGCGTCAACGGCGGCAAGCCGGGAACACGCGCACGAAAAGTTCTCGAAAAACCCGATGGGTCGCAAACTGTCGTGGCAAACAAGCTCGACAGCCTTCGGGTGGAGGAGGGTGACCTCCTCCACTTCATTACCTGGGGTGGCGGCGGCTGGGGCAATCCGCTCGATCGCGAAGCCGTTCTGGTCGCCAAGGAAATACGGCAGCGGCTCGTGACGCCACAAGGTGCCAGAGCCTATGGTGTTGTTGCGGATGCCGATGGCGTTCTCGATGTCGCCGCCACGAACGCCTTGCGCGCCGCAATGCGCGCAGCCGAAACGCCCGCAACTCTCTTTGACCGCGGCGGCGAAATCGAGGAGCTACGGGCGCGCTGCAAGGCGGAAACCGGGCTCGATGCGCCGCTGCCCCCGGTCTGGAATTATGCGATTGCTGCCGAATGAGTTTGTCGAACGAAAATACCGGCCCCTTGAAGGGGATCCGTGTCGTCGAGATGGGGCAATTGATCGCAGGCCCCTTCTGCGGCCAGTTGCTCGGCGACATGGGCGCCGAAATCATCAAGATCGAGCCACCCGGCAAAGGTGACCCCATGCGGGACTGGGGCCGAGGCGATTACCCGCTTTGGTGGGAAGTCGTGTCACGGAACAAAAAAAGCGTGTCGGCCAACCTGCGCGTTACCGAGGGACAGGCACTCGCGCGCAAGCTGATCGCAACAGCGGACATTCTTATCGAAAACTTTCGCCCTGGCACCCTCGAGAAATGGGGTCTTTCGCCCGAAGCACTCCATGCCGAAAATCCCGGCCTCATCATCGTTCGCGTATCGGGCTACGGACAAACTGGTCCGTATTCAGACCGCGCGGGCTTTGGCGGCATCGGCGAAGCAATGGGCGGATGGCGCAACATCGTGGGCGATCCGGACCGTGCGCCCAGCCGCATGGGCGTTAGCATCGGCGACAGCTTGGCGGCGACTTATGGTTGCATCGGCGCGCTGGCCGCATTGCGCCACCGTGATTTGACTGGTGAAGGACAGGTCGTGGATTCGGCGCTCTATGAAGCCGTGCTTCAGGTCATGGAAAGCCTCGTTCCCGACTACAGCGAATTCGGCTATGTGCGTGAGCGATCCGGCAGCGTTTTGCCGGGGATAGCGCCGTCGAATGTCTATGCCTGTGCCGACGGCGATTTCCTGATCGGCGCGAATCAGGACACGGTTTTTGGCAGACTCTGCGCCGCCATGGGCCAGCCGGAACTGGCCAATGATCCGCGCTATATCGATCATATTTCCCGCGGAAAGAACCAGACAGAACTCGACGCGCTGATCAACGATTGGACGTCGACATTAAGCGTGGCCGAAGTCGAATCGCTGATGATTGCCAACGGTATTCCAGCCGGTCGCGTCTTCAAACCAGCCGATATGATCGCCGACCCGCATTTTCAGGCGCGCGAGGCATTGATTGACGTGCCCCATCCACGCTGGGAAAATCTGAAAATGCAGAGCGTTTTTCCCAAATTGTCGAAAACGCCAGGGAGCATCCGGTCGATCGCACCGCAGTCCGTCGGGCAGGACAATGCGCTTTACACCGAGTTACTCGGACTCGCAGCCAACGAGATCGACGACATGGCTGCAAGAGGCGTTATCTGAAGACTGGCTGGGGCGGCAGGATTCGAACCTACGAATGGCGGCATCAAAAGCCGCTGCCTTACCACTTGGCGACGCCCCAGTGCGTCTTTCGCGAGCCGCGGCCTTACGCAGGCTCTCGGCGCTTTGCAACGAAATCAGTCGATCCTTTGCACCCATCCGTATGGATCTGCCGCCGTGCCGCGCTGAATGCCGACCAGGCGGTCGCGCAAGCGCTGTGTTGTCTGACCAAGGCCGCCTGCCCCGATCGTAAATTTGCCTTCACGGCTCGTTACGCTGCCCACCGGTGTGACAACTGCTGCCGTCCCGCATGCGAAGCTTTCCGTCAGGCGGCCCGACATCGCATCGGCGCGCCATTCGTCGATCGCATAAGGCGCCTCACGTACTGTCAGCCCTTCGTCTCGCGCCAGCGTCAACAAGGCATCGCGCGTAATGCCGGGCAAGATTGTCCCGCCAAGCGGCGGCGTTTGCAGCGATCCGTCCTCGAAGACGAAAAACAAGTTCATGCCGCCTAATTCTTCGACCCAGCGCCGTTCGACCGCATCGAGATAGACAACCTGATCATAGCCCATTTCGATCGCTGCCGCCTGCGCCACAAGGCTGGTCGCATAATTGCCACCGCATTTTGCAGCGCCCGTCCCGCCGGGGGCTGCCCGCGTGTAATCCTGCGATACCCAAAGCGAAATGGCCGGCGCATCAATCTTGAAATAGGCACCGACCGGCGAGGCAATCACGAGATAAAGATATTCGGCAGAGGGTTTGACGCCGAGAAACACTTCGCTCGCGATCATAAATGGGCGCAAATAAAGTGAACCACCTTCGACATCGGGAAACCAGTCCGCGTCCGCCCGCACGAGCGCCTTTACGGATTCGATAAACAACGCATCGGGGAGTTCAGCCATGGCCATTCGTTGTGCGGACGCCCGGAAACGCGCGGCATTGGCGTCAGGACGAAACAGCGCCATGGCGCCGTCCGCCAGCTTGTAAGCTTTCATCCCTTCGAAAATTTCCTGCGCATAATGCAGCACGGCAGTCGCCGGATCGAGCATCAGTGGCTTGCGCGCCGTGATCTGCGCATCGTGCCAACCGTGCGCTTCGTCGTAGCGGATCAGGGCCATGTGATCGGTGAACACCCGGCCGAACCCGGGATTTGAAAGCAGCGCGGCGCGTTCGTTAACGGCAACCGGCGCGGGGTTCGGATTGAGCGCAAATTCCATTGCCTTCGGTTAGGCATTGTCGCAAAATACGTCAATATGGCTGTCCAAACTCCTGCTGCGTCGCCACTGTTTCTGCGCGAAGGCGAAATCCGCCGAGGTGTGGAACTGCTCTACTTCGGCTACAGCCATTTGACGCGGACAGTCGACGCGCTGCTCGATGTGCAGGGCCTGGGCCGGGCGCACCACCGCGCGCTTTACTTTATTGCGCGGCAACCTGATCTTACGGTCAGCGCCCTGCTGCGTCTGCTGGCGATCACCAAGCAATCGCTCGGTCGCGTGCTTACCGAGCTGACGACGCGCGGGTTTGTCGAGACACGGGCCGGGCCATTTGACCGGCGACAAAAACTTTTGCGCCTGACGCTCGCGGGCGCCGCACTGGAAGCCGAACTCTTCGACATCTTCAGAGAGCGGCTCGGGGCAGCGTATAGCCATGCGGGTCAGACTTCGGTGACCGGGTTCTGGCATGTCCTCGAAGGGCTTATCCCGCCCGAGGACCGGGCTCTGATCATCGATCTCAGCCGGAACGCGTAATCTCTGCCATTTCGCGGTTGCGCTGTTCGGCCGCGGCAAGCGCTGCTGTGGTCAATCGGACGAGCGCATCGTCCGCGTCGAAAACATTGAGCCCTTTGCGTGTCGATCCGCCTTTGCTTGCCACGCGCTCGGCCAATTCATGCGCCGAAACATCGCTTGCTGTTGCAAGCAGCGCTGCGCCTTCGACTGTTGCCAGGGCCAGTCGCGCGGCCTGCGCTGGCTCAAGGCCTAATGCAACGCCGCCCTGCGCGAGCGCATCGATGAAGCGGTAAACAAAGGCCGGACCCGAGCCGCTGAGTGCTGTTACGGCGTCGAATAAGGCTTCGTCAGTGATCCATTCGACAAGGCCAAGCAGGGCCATTAATTCGTCTGCTAAGCGCCGATCAGCAGCATGGAGCGCACCGTACAGACCAACAACGCCCTTGCCCAACGCAACGGGAAGATTGGGCATTACACGAAGAACAGCGCGCGATTGCGGAAACGTGGCCGCCAGCGTCGCTGTCGTCGTGCCGGCAAGGATCGATAGCACAATTGCGCCGCTGGTTGCGGCTTGAAGGTCCGGCGCTATTTCGCCGAGCATTTGCGGCTTGACGCCGAGCATGAGCAGATCGGGGGGCGCTTCGTGGGGAACTGATGGCAAAACGCGCACATCACTGCGCGTTGCCGCAGGGTCGATGACGGTGACGCGCGCCGCGTCCAATCCCGTTTCGAGCCAGCGCGAAAGCATTGCACCGGCCATATTGCCGCAGCCGACGAGCCAGATTCTGTTCACGCTTCCCCGCGCGTTTCGACCATTGCAGCCGCGATCGCATCCTTTGGTGACTTGCCGCCCCACAGCACGAACTGAAACACCGGATAAAAACGGTCGAGCTCGTCGACAGCGGATTCGATCAGCGTCTCGGCCTGATCGAGCGACAGTCCCGGCTCGTCGCCATCAAGTAATACGGCATGGCGAAACAGGACAGTGCCGGGCGTTGCCCACACTTCGAAATGGCCGAGCCAGAGTTGCTCGTTGACGAGCCCCACCGTTTCATAAACGGCGGCCATTTGATGGCCCGAAACCGTGATGTCGGGGAAGCCAAGAAATTGCAGGACATTGTCATCGTCGCGCCAGACGCCGCGCAATTCATAGCTGCCCCAAGCGCCTTGCGTCGAAGCAACGATTTCTTCGTCGCCGACGCGCTCATTCGACCAGCCATGCGCTTCGAACCATGCCTCGAGCATGTCGATCGGCGCTGCGCTTCCGCCGTCTTCATCGATCTCCACCACTCTCATGCCCTTGTGCGTGACGCGAGACGCACACCACCGCAAGCGCGTGCGCGAGAATTCTGTGGATAACGCGTCAGGCTTTTGGCTTTGCCTTGGCCTTTGCGTCGATCGCATCGAGGCGCGCCTTCAGGACATCGACTTCGTCACGTGCAGCGGCTGCCATGGCCTTAACCGCATCGAACTCTTCACGGCTGACGAAATCGAGCCCGCCGATCCAGTCTTTTGCTTTCGATCGTGCAGATGCTTCGGCTTCGCGGCTCATGCCGGCAATCGTGCCCGCTGCTCCATTCACGAACTTGGCAAGGTCATCAAAAAGCTTGTTGTCGGTCTGCATGGTAAGGCTCCCGTATGTTCAGACGTCAATTTGGGTGGCCGGGCGCGTCGGCGCAAGTGTCTCTGCGTCGGGGTTGAGCACATGCGTCTGCCAATTCAGAATTGAAGCAAAGCTCAGCCACAGCAGATAAGGCAGCATGAGCCACGCTGCCGCTTTGCGCACCTGAGCGAAAACAATCGTCGTCGCGATCGCAAAGGCAAGGATGAACAGGATCAGAAAAAATGCCGCGAACACTTTATGCGCGGCGAAAAACAACGGCGACCAAGCCAGCGTCGCCACAAAGGCAACGGTGAATAAAGCAATCGCATAGCCACGATACCGGTTGCCGCGCGCATTGAGCACCATGGCCAGCGCGAGACCGATCATGATGTAGAGAATGCTCCACGCCGCGCCAAAAGCCCATCCCGGTGGCTGGATCGCTGGCTTTATCAGCGCATCGTACCAGGGATTATCGAAACCCGAATTCGCCATCCGACCCGAGAAAAAGCCAAGAAACAATATCGTCGGCACAGTTACCAACGCCCAGCGAACGAACGACATGCGGATTTGCGAGGAAGAAGCAAGTTCACTCATGCGCGCGCCTTAGCGAACTCGCGGCAGTGGACAAAGCGTCAAATGTCAGTCGAGAGGCTCAAGGTGAAGCGGCGCGTGCCGTTGGGCGTGAAGCCGCCGCCCTCGCCCACATTCCAGCCGAATGTATTGGTCACATTGCTGACGAGCGCACGGATCACGACAGGGCGCTCGGCAACCTTAAGCCGGTAGCGTCCACCGATGTTTGCGATGGCACGCGCGGGAATCGTGAGCGTGTTCGAGCGATTGGCATTCCGGCTGCTGGTCGATTCGAAGTAATAGTCGAATGACCATCTGGGATTTTTCGGTAGCCGGTAATTGAGGCTGAGAATCGTTTTACGCCGCGTTGCGCCGCGCGGCCGCAGTCCCGTCGACAGTTTCTGATCGATCAGCAGGTTGCCCAGCACCATGCTTAGTCCCGGGGCAACTCTGCCAGCCACTGAAAATTCAACGCCGCGGTGGCGGACATTCCCGGTTTGTATGAACCGGCCACCCGGATCATTCTCGAAAAACGGCTTTGAAACATCGAACACACCGGCAACCGCGGTTATCCCATCATTTATCTTCCACCGGACGCCGGCATCTTTTTGCACTGTGCGAATTGCCGGCGGCGCTTGATTGCGGTTCATGGCGTCGCTCGGCGCAATTGGGCTTTCTTCGAGTCCTCGCGTATAGCCGCCGTAGGCCGCGAGGTTTGGCGTGATATAAAGTGCGCCAGCAGCACTGACTAAAACAGGTGAATCGCGCGTCACGGGGTTCGCAGGAGCGGGAGCAGGATCTGTAACGGTTTTGGCATAGCGCGTTTTCTGCACGCCAACGGTCAGTTCGCCGACGTCGAGCCATTTGCCTTCATAGGCCATCCCAAAAGTTGTCTGTGTGGTTCGGTCGCGCGTTTTCGGGCCAATCGTTGCGATGCGCGCCGGACGGACGTCGGGAACATCGCTGCGGCTTGCGCCCAAATCGATGTAATCCTCGCCGCCATAGCTCCGGTCCTGCCCGCGAGCACGGAATGACGCTGTAAATGTGTGGCGACGTTTACCTTCGATTACACTGCGACCGATCCGCAGTTCTCCCGAAGTTGACGCGCCCGTGTCACCGCTCATCAAATAGAGTTGCCGCGACGCAACCGTGCCGTCCGCGCGCGTGCCGACCATTAAATCCGCAGCGTCGCTATCGATCCGGTAGCGCGACCGGAACAAGCCCAGGCGAACATCGAAACCGAGCGGATC
>JANODH010000332.1:0-1866 GCA_031412595.1 Sphingomonas sp.
CTGTCGATGCCACGCGGATCGACAGTCAGGCGGTCGACCATTGCGGCTGCCATTCCGCTTGCTTTGGCCGCCGCCAGATCAATGCCATTGGCCGCGAGGATGCCATCGCGCGACGTTCGCAATGCCACCGCTGCTGCCCTCAGCCCTGCCGCTTTTCGCGCCGTTGCCATGCCTGACAGGACACGCGATGCCGCGCGCGCTCGCATTGCCATGTCATCGATCAGCGCTTCCGGCGTCATCAGAAATCGACCTTATCATAATCGGTGGGCGGCGCGATCACCCCCATCCGTTCGGCGAGCAGCGGGCGGAAGCTCGGCCGCGATTTCAGCCCCGAATACCAATTCCGCGTCTGTTCATGCGCGCGCCAGTCGATGCCGCCCAGATAATCGGCGACCGAAATATGCGCTGCCGCCGTAAGGTCGGCGAGGCTAAGTGTCGCCCCAGCCAGCCAGTTACGGTGATCGAGCAGATAATCGGCATAATCGAGCATGTTGTTTGCGGCTTTCATTGCCTCGCGCAACGCCGCGGTATCGGGTGTTGCGCGGTGGACAATGCGTTTCAGCATCCGCTCCATCATCAGCGGCGCAACGACGGCACCATGAAACTGCTCGTCGAACCAGGCCGACAAGCGCCTGATTTCCGCGCGATTGATGGCCGTGCCCGATATCATCGGGGCTTGTTCAACCGTTTCCTCGAAATATTCGCAGATCACGACCGAATTGATCAGCGTGATATTCTTCTCGCTTTCGACCAGAACGGGTGTCTGTCCGGCCGGATTCAGATCGACGAATTCATCGCGCCGCTCCCACGGATGTTCGCGCACCAGCTCATAGCCAATGCCCTTTTCGCCCATCAGCAAGCGAACCTTGCGCGAAAAGGGGCAAAGCGGAAATTGGTGAAGCAGCCACATGGTCTATGCCGATAGGGCAGCGTTCGTGAAATCGAAAGAGCGTTGATTTCAGTCGACGAAAACCGCCTCGCGTTTGCTCATATTTGCAGCAACAGCTTCCATCATGTTGGGCTTGCCGATGATCGCTCGCTGTTCACGCGTTTCAGCTTCGAGCATCGTCAGTGGATCGGCATCGTGCGCCATGTTGCACAGCCGCTTTGCGCCGCGAATGGCATGCGGGCTTTTGGCTGCGATGGTTTTCGCCAGCGCCATGGCGCTCGCCACCGGATCGTCGGCGATGTGCGTGATAAAGCCATGATGCAGTGCTTCGGCAGCGTCGAACTCACGCGCCGTGTAGACCAGCTCACGCAAGACATCGTCCCGCACCAGTCCTCGCCAGATCGCAAAGCCTGCCATGTCGGGAACGAGGCCCCAGTAGGTTTCCCGAATGGCAAAACGCGTGTCGGGCGCGGCAAGGCGGATGTCCGCACCCGACATGATCTGGAAACCGCCGCCGAATGCAACGCCGTGGACGGCCGCGATCACCGGCATGGGCAATTGCCGCCATCCCCAAGTGACATGCTGCGGCAGAATCGATCCCTGATGATTGCGCGTCGCGCTCGTCCCCGATCCGCCCGCCGCCATGCTGGCCATATCGAGCCCTGCACAGAACGCCTTGCCCTCGCCCGACAAGACGACGCAGCGCACGTCGCTCCGGTCGGCCAGTGCGTCGATTGCTGCACCGATTTCAGCAAACATGGAGGGGTCGATTGCGTTCATCTTGTCGGCCCGCGTCAGGCGGACGTCGGCAATTTGGTCACTGACAGTCGTCGAAACGCGCTCGTTCATATCACTTCCTTGGCCCAGTAAGCATCGCGCAGTAGGCGCTTGTAAAGTTTGCCCGTGTCGTGTCGTGGCAGTTCGGCCATGAAGTCGATCCGGCGCGGGGTCTTCACGCCCGACAGGCTTGCGCGGCA
>JANODH010000333.1:0-2308 GCA_031412595.1 Sphingomonas sp.
CGGAGCACGGCATGATCGGGTACGACATTGTTCGGCCCGCCGCCGTCGATCTTCGCTGGATTGACGCTGAGACCCGGTGCTTTCAATGCTGCCAAAGCAAGCGCAAGGGCAGCCGCCGCCAAAAGGGCATTGCGCCCTTCCTCAGGGTTTCGTCCGGCATGCGCGGATCGGCCCGAAACAATAAAACTGAAATTGCCGCTGCCTGGGCGCGCGCCGGCTAACGTGCCATCGGGCAGGGCCGCTGGTTCGTACGTCAGCGCCGCCAGTTTGCCTCGCGCGAGTTCGGCGATCAGTCCGCTCGACGATGCCGACCCGGTTTCTTCATCGCTATTGATCAAAACGTCATATCCGATTGCCGAGGCATCGGCGCTGGTTTCGAATGCTTTGAGCGCGGCAAGCATGACGGCGATCCCGCCTTTCATGTCTGCCGTGCCCGGACCATTGATGACGCCGGGTTCGATTTCTCGGAGCGTTTGAAATGCATGATCCGCCGGAAACACCGTATCCATATGACCGGTAAGGAGAAGGCGGCGGTTCGCGCCCGGGCGAACGCTCAGATGAAGATGCTGGCCGCGCTGGATCGATCGCTTGCTACCATCTGCGGCCACAGCGTCTTCAGGCGCAGGATCGACCAGACGCACATTGCCGGGAAGTGCACTGAATGATCCGGCAAGCAATTCGGCGACGACGGCGAGCCCGGCAAGATTGCCCGTTCCGCTGTTGATCGACGCCCACTTCGTCACGTGCGCCAGCATCGGTTCGGCAGCAGCATGGTCAGTCAGAGTTTGTTCGGCAGGAGTCATGTGGCTTGCCTTAGCCGCCTGCGAAGTGCTTGTCGAAGGGGGCGATTGACGGCATAGGCGCGGGTTCTCCTCCTCCCCGGGGTCCGCCGACCAATCAGGAGCTTATAATGTCTGTTTATGTCGACCATTCGGGCCTGCGGGTTGCCGAGGTACTCGCAAAATTTATCGAACAGGACGCGTTGCCGGGAACAGGCGTTGATGCGACCGCGCTGTGGGAGGGATTGGCGGCGATGCTTGCGCGCTTCGTGCCCATGAATCGCGCGCTGCTCCGGAAGCGCGACGATTTGCAGACGCAGATCGATGGCTGGCATGAGCGCAATCCGTTCGATCAGGCCGCTTATGAAGCCTTCTTGCACGAAATCGGCTATCTGGTGCCCGAGCCGGCAGCGTTCACGATCGACACCGAAAATGTCGACGCTGAAGTCGCAACCATGGCGGGTCCGCAACTCGTGGTGCCCGCGCTCAACACGCGCTTTGCGCTGAATGCCGCCAATGCGCGGTGGGGCAGTCTGTATGATGCGCTTTATGGAACCGATGCACTCGATGCCGCGCCTGCAAAGGCGGGCGGCTATGATGTCGAGCGCGGGGCGGCGGTAATCGCGCGCGCAAAGGCTTTTCTGGACGAAGCCGTGCCGGGCTGGCGCGACGATGCGCATCTCGTCGGCACACAGGGTGGCGCGAAGCTGTTTCGCCATAACGGCCTGCACGTCGAAATACGTTTCGATCGCGAAAGCGAGATCGGGCGCAACGACCCAGACGGCGTGTCCGACGTCATTGTCGAATCTGCTTTGTCGACGATCATCGATCTCGAAGACTCTGTCGCTGCCGTCGATGCCGACGATAAAGTGCAGGGCTACCGCACCTGGCTTGGGCTGATGAAAGGCGATCTGACCGCGACATTCGACAAGAGTGGTAAGCAGATAACGCGATCGCTCGAAGCAGACCGCCAATGGGCGGCGCCCGACGGCAGTGTGTTCACCTTGCACGGGCGCAGCTTGTTGTTCGTGCGCAATGTCGGTCATCTGATGACCAATCCGGCGATCCTGCTGGCAGATGGTTCGGCAGTGCCCGAAGGCATTATCGACGCCCTCTTTACCAGTCTGATCGCGATGCACGACCGCGGTAGCAATTCGCGGACGGGCAGCGTCTATATCGTGAAACCAAAGATGCATGGGCCCGAAGAAGCGGCGTTCACCAACGACTTGTTCGACGCGACCGAGGATTTGCTCGGCCTGAAGCGTCACACGATCAAAGTCGGCGTGATGGACGAGGAACGGCGGACATCGGCCAATCTTGCCGCAACGATCCATGCCGTGCGCCACCGGATTGCTTTCATCAACACCGGCTTCCTCGATCGTACCGGAGACGAAATCCACACGTCGATGCAAGCCGGCGCAATGGTCGCCAAGGCCGATATGAAATCGAGTGCCTGGATCAAGGCCTATGAGGCGCGCAATGTTGCGATCGGGCTGGCTTGCGGTCTCAGCGGCAAGGCGCAGATCGGC
>JANODH010000334.1:0-1766 GCA_031412595.1 Sphingomonas sp.
TGGAGCCAAAGAAGATCGCCTTACTCGTCGGCGCCCTCGTCATTGCCGCTGTTACAGCCGTGATGGCACGGAGCATGTTCGGCCAGGCCGCGCCAACCGCCGTTGCAAGCATCGTTGCCCCTGCGCCGACCGGGCCCGAAGTCCTTGTCGCCACGCGCGCGCTGCCGGTCGGCACGATCCTCGGCGCGGACAGCTTCCGCTATCAGCCCTGGCCGAAAGACCTGATCGAAAACGCCTATTATTTGAAAGGGCGTGTCGATCCTACTGCGCTTGCGGGCACTGTCGTTCGCAATACGATCTCGGCGGGTCAGCCCATCACTCAGGGGTCGCTCGTCGAGCCCGGTGATCGCGGCTTCCTTGCGGCAGCGCTCGGACCCGGCATGCGCGCCGTCACTATTCAGGTGAATGGTCAGGCCGCCGGCCTCTCCGGCTTTGCCTTTCCGGGCGATCACGTCGACCTTATGTTGACGCAAACGGTTACCGGAGACGGCCCACCGCTGAAAACCGTCGAAACCATCGTCCGCAACCTTCGCGTGCTTGCCACTGACCAGCGCTCGACTCAGCCGGTCGACGATAAAGGCAAAAAAACAGTTGTTACGTTTGCGACGATCACACTCGAAGTGACACCACGTATCGCAGAAAAAATCGCTGTTGCGCAGACCTTTGGCCAGCTCTCGCTGAGCCTGCGTTCGATTGCCGATAACGCCGCCGACCTCGATCGTGCCATTGCCGCTGGTGACATCACCGTGCCCAAAGGCCTCGACCCGGTGAAAGACAAGGCCGCAATTGCAGCGATCACGTCACGCCCGACCGATAGTTACAGCTATGTAACCGGTGCCGATGTTTCGCGCTTCCAGCGTCGCACAGTGCCGCTGGTGCCGCCGTCACCAACATCGAACCTCAACCGCTTGGGCACGGCGGTCGCCATGACCGCATCGAAGGGCGAAGTTGTCGTCGCATCGAATGTTCCAATCGTCCGGGTTGCGCGGGGCAATACCGTCACTGAAGTTCCGTTTGGGGGCAAATAACATGCAGTCCAAGTCACATATCCTCGCGCGTCCGATCGCGCTGGCTCTCGGTGCGGCCATGGTCTTCGGATCGGTTGCTGCCGACGCCGCGCCCCGCAAGGGCATGCGCGCCAAGGCCGTCAAATATGTCCGGGCAAAGCCAAAAGCGCCACCTGCCGGCGTGCAGCGTCCCGCAGGCGAGATATATCTATCCAAGGGCCGGGGTCAGCTCGTGACGCTCGCAACGCCGATTACCGACGTGTTCGTCTCGAACACCAGTGTCGCCGACGTCCAGGTTCAGTCGCCGACGCAGCTTTATGTTTTCGGTAAAGAAGATGGCGACGCTTCAGTCTACGCTACAACGCGTTCCGGGCAAGTCGCTTACTCGACAAACATTCGTGTCTCGCAAAACTACGGTTCGCTTGATTCGATGTTGCGCCTTGCGATGCCCGACACAGACGTGAAGGCGACGCTTTCGGGGCAAGTCGCGGTTCTTACCGGCACCGTTAAAAGCCCTGCCGATGTCGAGGAAGCTGGCGATCTCGTCCGCGCATTCCTGAATCCGGGGATCGACTTATCCGACCCAAAAGCATTGGTGAAGGTAATGGTGATTAACCGCCTGCGTACGGCGACACCATTACAGGTCACATTGCAGGTCCGCATCGCGGAAGTCAGCCGCTCGTTCGGCAAAGACGTCGGCGTTGATTGGCAGGCCAACAACAATGCGCCGACCGGACGCGGGACAACATTCTCGGCTGG
>JANODH010000335.1:0-2095 GCA_031412595.1 Sphingomonas sp.
TGTCGTAAATCGTGCGGATCTCTGAGATCAGCTCCATACCGTCGATGCCCTGATCGTCGAGCCGCCCGACGAACGGCGAAATGAAACTCGCGCCTGCTTTGGCCGCAAGCAGCGCCTGGTTCGGCGCAAAGCACAGCGTGACGTTGACCATCGTGCCGTCGCTGGTCAGGGCTTTGCAGGTCTTAAGCCCGTCAATCGTGAGCGGCACTTTGATACAGACATTATCAGCAAGCTTCCGCAAGATTTCCGCTTCGCGCATCATACCCGCGTGATCCAGCGCCACGACCTCGGCCGATACCGGCCCTTCAACGAGGCCACAGATTTCCTTGACGACTTCGATAAACGGCCGCCCCGATTTCGCGATCAGCGAGGGATTGGTCGTCACGCCATCGAGCAGGCCCGTCGCTGCGAGGTCGGCAATGTCCGCCGTGTCGGCTGTATCAACGAAAAATTTCATGAAGCGCTCCCTTTGCGAACGCCCATACTGCCTAGAAAAGCATTTTGCGAATGCTGATACGGACTGTTCGGCCGAAAGGATCGAGGTAGCCGGGCAAGTAACTAAGCGGCGTCGCGCCTGTCCCGTCGGTCACGCGCTGACGCGCATCGAACAAATTGTTGACGCCGATCGTGACTCGCGTGCCGCGCAGCCACGGCGCCGATTTGATCGCCCACGGCATCTGCCCGACGTTGGCAAACAGTCGCAGGTTGACGGTCGCCAGATCGGAAAAGCGCAAATCATCGGCGGCGACAGCACCCGTTACGCGTGTGGCGCTTTGCCAGTCTGCATTTATCCGCGCGCCAAAGCCGTTTTTTGAAACACCTGCCTGCACTTCGACCTGATGACGCGACTGGCCGCCACGGCCGATCGTGCCACCGTTGAGCAGATCAATGCTAGGCAAGCCGTCGCGCAACGTCACTGAATCCGTCAGCCGAACGGTGTGATAAACCGACAGGTTCAACCGGCCGCCCCCACCGCCGCCGCCAAAACCGCCGCGACCACCGCCACCGCCACCGCGACCTTCGCCACGCTCGCGCGCACCCCGTCCGGCGCCGTCGGGCCGTCCCCCGGGATTTCGCGACTGAAAGGCAGCACGCAACGCATCTATCTGTGCTTGCGAATTCCTGAGCGGCATCGAAAAGTTCAATCCCCAGCGAAACTGCGATGCCTCGGCACGCGCGAAATTCACGGTTCGACTGTCGACGCGGATGAGAATCCCCGCCGCATCGCGCACGTAACGGTCGGGAAAAGCCGATTGCGCTGACAAACTCGCGGGTGGCAGCGCGGCAATACCGCCCTTCGTGCGTGTTTTCGTAAAGTCACCGCTCAAGGTGATGTCGGTTTCGGCAAAGGGCTTGATCGTCGTCCCGATCCTGAAAACATTGCGATCGCTTGGCAAAAGCGCGCTGTTGCCGCCGGAAATCTGCGTCACGAAAACGGTTTCGCCGCGCACGAAGTCGAATACGCGTACGTCAGGTGTCGAGACAACGGGGTTGCTGAGTTGCTGCGCCGTCGGCGCGACGTCGTCTGCGGTGAACCAGGCAATGATGTCGATCGGCTTGAATGGTGACCAGTTCAGCCCGTAACCCAGCGTGCGCAACGATCCGAAATCGGACAAGCGCCGCGCGGCATAATTGCCGTTCAGCGACAGATCACCGATCGCTGCCAAAACCCCCCTGCGCCGACTGGCAATCGGCACATCGACGTTCAGCTGCGCATCGGCACTGTCGCGCGTCACGCGACTGGCCTGGGGGATGCCCGCACGCAGCGACGTCGCGCTGAAGCCGCTGAAAGATGCGCCCAACTTGAGTGTCGTCGAAGCATCGCCCGCAGGCAGCGTCAGGGGTGACCCGTTGACCACGAAATCGAGCGCGCCGATATCGGAAACGCTACGCGCTTGATCGGCAATCACGAGACCACCCGAATTAGTGCCGCGATCGATAAATGATTTCGATTCCGCATGATCGTAGTTACCCGTAAACGTCCAGCGCCAACCTTGTCCGACATTGCCGTTGAGCGTCGCACCGGCGCTGGCTGACTGGCTGCCGTTCGTTCGCCCCGGCGGCAACAAGCCCGCGCCCGGGAGCCCGAACGTTG
>JANODH010000336.1:0-3873 GCA_031412595.1 Sphingomonas sp.
CGATTTCGGATCGCTGGGCGGGACCGTGCCGACGTCCGCCGCGGGAAGATTTTCAGTTCTGCTCACGTCGCCCCCGCGGGCTGTCATGCCGTTTTGGGCGCGCTGACACAAGCCGCTGCACCAGATGCCAAGGCCAGCTAAGATAAAGGATCCAAAATCGTCCCGGCCCATTGAGAGGCGCAAAGGTTTTGTAGAACCATGGGGTTGCCAGCAGATCGGGCTGGTTTGCCTTGATTTCTCTGATGCAGCGCTGCCTTAGAACGATGCGCTCCTCATGCGCAGTCAGGCCGTTCGAATAGACGCGTCCATCGCTGGTGACTGGCCGATAGTGCCCTGCAGCAAACGCATCGATCAGCGCCACGCGGTCCATGCCTGTCAATTTGCAGACCATTGGCATGACGAATTGATCGATGCCGTAGGATGACACCGAGTCTGCAAAAAACGAACCGGCGGCCATGTAAAGCGATTGCCGGTAAAACGGCATCATGACTTCGACCCACGGCATCGCGCGCATTACGCTGCCTCGTTGCGCGACGAAGCGCTTATGGTTGACGAAGCTGTCAGCAGTCAGCGACAGCGCAAAGCTGTCGAGCGCCGCGTCCATCGCCAACGCGATGGCACCGTTCAGCGCAGAAACACTGACTGCGATATCGTCGTCGATTAGTGCAACATAGTCGTAAGACGCAGCTGTCCGATCGAGATACGCATAAAAGGCATCGAATATCTGCCCTTTGCATTCGGTTTTCTGCGAAATTCGGTGGTGGATCGGCAGTGCTGTCGCAGGCTCTGCTGCTCCCCCACTGTAATCGAACAACAATATGTCGAATTGCGGCACGATATCAGCAGTGATTTGATCGAGCGGCGTCGAGACGCCATCCCAGCTGATGAGAATTAGGGTTCGAACCACCGGTCGAAAGCGTCAGTCAGCCAGCCGAACGACAATGCCGACATCGGGCGTTGCGGTTCCGGCAACGAGCGCCTTGAACGCTTCGGCGCCTGCCGCGAGTCCTTCCACTGGCGCAATCCGCACGAGCTTTTCTGCATTACCGGCAAAATCGGTCCAGTCTGCCGCAACCGCCCGGCCAAAACCTTCGCTCCCGAGGTCGGCAAGCATCGTCGCCATGTGCGCCGGCGCAAAGAACAGGACCGGCTTCGGCCCGGGCATTTCGCCTGCGCCGCTGCGCCTTTCCCAATGCGTGAGCCCTACAAGACAGGAATATTTGAGACCGTCACCGACAGCGCCATGCACAGCACGCAGCACAGCGCCATTGCCGGCGAAATCGACCGAAACGGCGTTGGCACCCGTCAGCGCCGCGATCCCATCATAAGGCAGCACGCGATCGTAAAGTCCTGTGCCGCGCACAAAATCCACATTGCCTGGCGAGGTCAAGCCAATCCGCGCAATCTCTGGTGACTGCGCTTTGGCAACATGCGCGAGTGCAAGCGCCGTCTTCGACGATGCACTTGTCATCACAAGCGTATCGGCCCCAAGCCAGTCCTGACCGGCAAACATCGCGCGGATCAGCCAGCTCGTCATGAAAAGCGGCTCGAATACCGAGCGCACGTCTTCGCGTTCGGGATGATGTCCGGGGTCGGCCGCCAGACGCCGATATTGGTTGTAGACCGCAGCGAGATGCTGACGATGTGGCGCAGTATCGCTGAAGCTGCCGGCTTTTACAGCCCCTGGCTTGACGACGAGATGCGTCGCCATCGGTAGATAGCCATACACGCGCTCACCGACGGCGAACCCTTCCACGTTCGACGCAGCGATGCGGGCGTGGCCCCAGACCGGAACGATGCCGAAGCCGTCAGGCGCGGGAAAGAAATCCCAATAGTGCATGGCATCACCCATTGCCGCGTAAGTGACGTTGTTTGCGGTCACGGCAAACTGTTCGACCAAAAGGAGCACTTCGCCAACACCGATCTGCGGCACCGCGACGTCCCGCACTTCACAAACACCAATGCCGTCGCGGCGAACGAGAACCTGCGTCATGCCGATTTTCTCCCAGGGTTCGGGTAGCATTGCATTGCACATGTGCACAGCCCCAGGTGACAGTGCGTCATGCTGAGGCTCAGGCGACTGCCTTTCAGGAAATGACCGCATCCTCGCCATCGCGCCCGACCATGAGGACAGCAATTGCATCGAACAGCGATTGCATCGAAACAGGCTTGAACAGCACTTCGTCGGCTCCCGCTGAAAGGCATCTTTCACGGAGGCCTGCTGCTGCATCCGCTGTAAGAACGATAATCGGCAACCGGCCTTTGGCGTCGATACGCTGGCGGATCGCGGCAATGGCAGCAAATCCATCCATGCCGGGCATGCGCAAATCCATCAGGATGAGGTCGTAATCGGCTGCCTCGATCATGCGCAGCCCTGCTTGTGCGCCATCGGCTTCATCCATCATGACACCGGCAACGTTCAGCATATCTTTGACGACACGTCGATTCATGGCGTCGTCTTCGACAAACAGCAGTTTCACGAAACCACCGCCATCAGCGCATTTTCCTCGGCAAAGACATTCAGAAGAGCTGTTTTGGTTAACGGCTTTGCAAGCGCTACATGCGCACGTAAGCGGACGTCGGCTGGCAAAGGATCATTTCCTTCGACGACAAGAATCGGCAGATCGGTCGCTGCAAACAGACGATCGAAATCGTCCACCGATGAAGCATCGGCAACAATCCAGTCGACACTTTCCAAGGCTAGATAGCTGCAGGCCTCCTCAACGTCGCTAACGAAAGCAATCGCGTCGAATCGAGCCATCAGAATTGCCCGCATCATTCCGCGCGTGAGTGGATTATGTTCGATCACAAGCACGGCGCGCATCGTTTCGGTCTTCGACGCGTGCAGTGCGGCGACGACTGCAGGCACGACGAGCGGCAAATCCAATGTGAATGTCGAACCGAAACCCGCTTCGCTTTCCACTGAAATATCCCCGCCCATTGCTCGCGCCAAATTCCGGCAGATTGCGAGGCCTAGCCCCGTCCCGCCATATTTACGCGTTGTGCCGCCATCGACTTGCTGGAACAGTTCAAAAATAGACTCATGCCATTCGGGCGTGATGCCGATCCCTGAATCACGCACCGATATCTGGATCCGCTGCCCCTTGCTGCCATCAGCGACGCAGACCGAAAGTTCGACTTTCCCATGTTCAGTGAATTTCATGGCATTGGATAGGAGATTGAAGATTATCTGGCGAATTCGCCCTGAATCGCCATCGATAACTTCGGGGCAATCATCAAGGGCGAGCGATAACTCAATGCCTGCCGCCTCAGCCTGCAAGCGCCAGACTTGGGCAACCTGCTGCAACGTGGCTTTCAAATCGACACTGCCTGACCCGACGGCAAGCTTGCCGGTTTCCATTTTCGCAACGTCGAGAATATCGTCTACAAGCGTGCGCATCGCTTCGCCTGCATCGTGCACGATGCCGATCCGATCGCGCAGCGTTGCGGCAAGCTTGCGATCCGCCAGCATCACCTGCGTCATACCGAGGATCCCGTTTAGCGGCGTCCGGATCTCGTGACTGGTTGTAGCGAGGAATTCCATTTTAGCGGCGATCGCCTTTTCAAGATCACGATTGGTCTGAGCAAGCAACAGCTTTGCCGCCCTTTCCCTGTTACGGCTTCGCGTGATCAGGATTAAGCCCGCGCTAAGCAAAAGCAAGGCCAGCGCACCGCCGGCAATGACCGCGATCAGGAAATTGCGCTGAAGTTCCAATTCTTTGGCCTTCAACTGAGCAATCCGCGTATTTTGGTTGGCGAAATCGAAGCGCGCGGCCATCAGCGCGGCACTGTTCGTCGCGGTGAGCTCTGCCATCTGTCCATCGAGCCGCCACGCCGCTTCGGCATGAATCAGCGCGAGCCGCTCTTGGCCGG
>JANODH010000337.1:0-2700 GCA_031412595.1 Sphingomonas sp.
CGCTGTCCAGATGAAGGCGTTCGGGCCAATCTTTTCGTTCGTGCTCGACGGCGGGCGGGCACAGGCAATGGGCTTGCTCAATGCGCTAAATCTCATCGACATATCGAATAATATCGGCGATTCGCGGTCGCTGATGACGCATCCGGCCTCTACAACGCATCACAGCGTCGGCCCTGATGCGCGCGCGGAAATGGGCGTCGGTGAAGGTCTGATACGCATCAATATCGGCCTCGAAGACCCGCAGGATTTGATCGAGGACCTGGACCAAGCGCTGACGAGTATCGGGCTATGATGAAATCACTGTTCCCTTTTGCCGAAACGACGCGCGGCATCACGGTGCGCGTTTCGGTCAGCTTTCTGACCGAGCAATCCGATCCCGCCAAGGGCCACTGGTTCTGGGCCTATCACATCCGCATCGAGAATGAGGGGCAGATGGCCGCGCAACTGATGACGCGGCGCTGGGAAATCACCGACGGGCGCGGGGCCAAAAGCCTTGTCGAAGGCGATGGCGTGGTCGGTGATCAGCCGGTCGTGATGCCGGGCGCGTCCTACGATTATGTCTCGGGCTGTCCGCTCACGACGCCTTCGGGCTTCATGGTCGGCTCTTACGGGATGGTGGCGGAGGACGGCTCGAGCTTCGATGTCGCGATCCCGAAGTTTCTGCTTACGGCCCCGGTGACGGCGCGTTGAAGCGGACGCATCTGCCTTTGAACGGTCTGCGCGTGCTCGACGCCGCCGCTCGGCATATGTCGTTTACGCGGGCCGCCGACGAACTGGCAGTGACGCCAGCCGCCGTGGGGCAGCAGATCAGGGCGCTCGAGGATACGCTCGGAGTAGTGTTGTTCCGACGGACGCCCAAGGGGCTTGAGCTGACGCCCGAGGGCGAAGGTGGCCTCGCCGATCTGCGCGCGGGATTTCTCAGTTTCGAAGAATCGGTGCGCGCGATGCAGGCGGGGCAATCGTCTAAATCGCTGACCATTGCCGCGCCGCGCGATATTACCGCGAAGTGGCTTGCGGGGCGGCTGGCGGATTACCGAAGGAGCGATCCCGAGCTGCGGTTTGTGCTGCTCGCGAGCGATGATGGACTCGATTTCACCGAGGCAAACCTCGACCTCGCGATCATTTTCGGCACCGGCCCCGGCGAGCATGAAGGCGTCCGCGTGGGGCCGAACGGGTTTGTGAGCGTGGGCGAGGGCGATGCCATCGGATGGCCGGGCTGCCCCTCGGACGAAAACGCGACGCTGACCGTGGCGGATGCGGGACTGGCCATGGACGCGGCGCTGGCGGGGCTGGGTAGCGCGGTCGTGCCCGCGATGCTGGTAGGCGCGGAGGTGGCAACGGTCGAGAACGACCGCGGCTATTGGCTCATCGCGCCATTGCCACAGTGGCGGCAGAAGAAAGTCAGGGCGTTGGTTGAGGTTTTGATCGATCATTGACCGGGGCACGCCGCATCATGTGGTTAATCCAACTTATCAAAGCTGACGCTTGTCCATAATCGGGACCAACAAACTGTTTAGGTAGTTGACGGGTCAAATTGCGTGAACCAAGAATATAGAGTTAGCGTACGGGATAGATAAGATGCAGCAGGCTTTAATTGCGTCGGCGATACTGGCAGCCTTTGGGGCGGCACCTTCTCTTGCAGCTCCTCGTGTTATAGATTTCGCAATTTCCGGAGCTTGGACCGGTGGTGGTAACCCTTACGGTGTCCCAACGCAGCCGTCGCTCTTGGGTTCTGTTACATTTGATGACCAATTGTCGGGTATTAGCGCAGTTACCTCACTCACGTACGTTACCGGAACCAAAACATGGTCAATCGCCGATCTTACGCCGGGTACTCAAGTAACGTATTCCGGTTTGAACGTCGATAGTTTCACCTTGTTATTCGGTCCAAACGCTTTCATCTATTCGAATAACTTGGCAGGATTGAGTGTTTTCGTTCCCGGGCCTCCGCCGGGTTTCAATTCAATCAGTTGCAGGAATTGCGTCAGTTTTAAACAGCGGATTATTAGCGCGGTACCGGAATCGCAAACGTGGGCACTAATGATCATCGGCTTTGGGCTTGTGGGTGGAACCCTTCGACGGAAGAAGGCGCAAGAAGCGTTGAATTAATTCACCGCGCGCCGACTAGGCATCAATCGCTTCCTCATCCACTCTCGCCGCATTTTCCTGAATGAAATTAAAGCGATGCTCGGGGTTTTTGCCCATCAGGCGCTCGACGAGATCGCGGACGCCGGCGCGGTCTTCATATTCTTGCGGGAGCGTGACGCGGAGAAGGGTGCGCGACTTCGGATCCATCGTCGTTTCGCGAAGCTGGTTCGGGTTCATTTCGCCCAGCCCCTTGAAGCGGCCGACCTCGACTGTCTTGCCTTTGAACTCCTTCGCTTCGATCTCCGCGCGGTGCGCATCGTCGCGGGCGTAGAGTGACTTTGCGCCGACGGTGAGGCGGTAAAGCGGCGGCTGCGCGAGGAATAAATGCCCCTTGCGCACGACATCGGGCATTTCCTGAAAGAAGAAGGTCATCAGCAGCGTCGCAATATGCGCGCCGTCCACGTCGGCGTCGGTCATGATGATGACGCGCTCGTAACGCAGCGCATCGGCGTCACATTTGTCGCGCATCCCGCAGCCGAGCGCGAGGGCGAGATCGGCGATTTCGCTGTTCGCGCGGATCTTGTCCATCGTTGCGCTGGCAACGTTGAGGAT
>JANODH010000338.1:0-3752 GCA_031412595.1 Sphingomonas sp.
GGGATGTTTTCCTGAAACTGCCACTGCGCACCGCCGGGATCGAAGCTGACCCAAAGCATCACACCGAGCGCAAAATCGAAGAGCGTCGCACCGAACGCAATCCACTTCGCCTGCCCCGGCGCAACATAGAGACAGGCCAGCGCCGCGATCAGGGGAACGGCAATCATGAGGGTAAGGACACCGCTCATCGTGTCATGACCCATGTCGCAGCCGCACTCAGCCCGATGAGCATTACCAGCGCGTAGGTATACAGATAGCCCGACTGCAGTTTTGCCGCGAGATTGCTGCCCTGCACGACGATCGCTGCCGCGCCGTTCGGGCCGAACCGGTCGATAATGCCTTCATCCCCGCCCTTCCAGAACAAGCGACCGACAGCGAACGACGGCTTCACGAAAAGCTTGTTATAAAGCTCGTCCCAAGACCATTTGTTCAGCAGGAAATTGTAGATCGGACGGAAGGTCGCAACGAATTTGCCGGGGATGCTCGTGTCGCGGATATAGGCCCAATAAGCGACGGCAAGCCCAAGTAGCATGACTATGGTCGCCGACAATTTCACAAGCAACGGCACTTCGTGCATGTCGTGCATCAGGTTGGCGTCGAACGCGATGCTGCCGCGCCAGAATTCGATCCCATGTTCGGCGTCGAGGAAAGCGTGGTGGAACGCGATGCCTGCAAACACTGCACCGATGCCCAACAGTCCGAGCGGCACCAGCATCGACAGCGGACTTTCATGCGGGTGATAGCCCGCGGTGCCGTCTTCGCTCTTCGTCGGATGACCATGCGCGATGAGGTTCGACTGGTCCCAGCGCGGCTTGCCCCAAAAGGTCAGGAACATCAGCCGCCACGAATAAAAGCTGGTCAACAACGCGCCGAACACCGCGACGGCAAAGGCAATGCCGCCGTGATCGCCGCCACGCGCGAACGCCGCTTCGATGATTGCATCCTTCGAATAGAAGCCCGCAAAACCGAACACGCCGAGAATGCCGACGCCGGTAATCGCCAGCGTGCCCGCCAGCATCGCATAGAACGTCAGGGGGATATGTTTCCTGAGGCCGCCGTAGTAACGCATATCCTGTTCGTGGTGCATCGCATGGATGACCGAGCCCGCACCGAGAAACAGCAGCGCCTTGAAAAAGGCATGCGTGAAAAGATGGAACATCGCGCCGCCGAACGCACCGACGCCGGCGGCCATGAACATGTAGCCGAGTTGCGAGCAGGTCGAATAGGCGATGACGCGCTTGATGTCGGTCTGCGTCGTGGCGACGGTCGCCGCGAAGAAAGCCGTTGCCGCGCCGACGTAGGTCACGGTCATCATCGCGGTTTCCGACGTGACGAACATCGGCGACAAGCGGCAGACCATGAACACGCCCGCCGTCACCATTGTCGCGGCGTGGATCAGCGCGGAAACCGGCGTCGGCCCTTCCATTGCGTCGGGCAGCCAGGTGTGCAGGCCCAATTGCGCCGATTTGCCCATGGCGCCGACAAACAGCAGCAGGCAGAGCAGCGTCATCACGTCGAAACGCGCGCCGAGAAAGCCGATCGTCGTACCCGCCATCGCGGGCGCGGCCTCGAGGATTGCGGGAATCGAGACCGTGCCGAACACAAGGAACGTTCCGAAAATCCCGAGCGAGAAGCCGAAATCGCCGACGCGGTTAACAACGAATGCTTTGATCGCGGCCGCGTTGGCACTTGGTTTGTGGTACCAGAAACCGATCAGCAAATAGGACGCGAGCCCCACGCCTTCCCAACCGAAGAACATCTGGACGAGATTATCGGCCGTGACGAGCATGAGCATCGCAAAAGTGAATAGCGACAAATACGCAAAAAAGCGCGGCTGGCTGGGGTCTTCGGCCATATAGCCCCAGCTGTACAGATGCACGAGCGCCGACACAGAAGTGACCACGACAAGCATGACTGCCGTCAGCGTATCGACGCGCAAGCTCCAGTCGACGACCATGTCGCCCGAGCGGATCCAATCGAGCACCGGCACGACCTGCGCTTCGCCGGTGCCACCCAGAAACCCCATGAAGATCGGCCATGCGAGCGCGCATGATCCGAATAGCGCGCCAGTCGTGATAACCTTGGCGGCAGTATTGCCGATGATCCGCCCGCCAAGGCCTGCGACCAACGCCGCCAGCAGGGGCAGGAAAACAAGTGCCTGGATCATCCGCGCATCCTGTTCACATCATCGACCGAAATCGTGGCGCGCCCTCGGAAATAGATAACGAGGATTGCAAGGCCGATCGCTGCCTCGCCGGCGGCGACCGTCAGCACGAACATGGCAAAGACCTGACCCACAAGGTCGCCCAGGAAAGCACTAAAGGCCACGAATTGGATATTCACGGCCAGCAGGATCAGTTCGATCGACATCAAAATGACGATCAAATTCTTGCGATTGATGAATATGCCGAGCACGCCAAGCACGAACAGGATCGCGCTGACGGCGATATAGTGGTGCAGGCCGATCATAGCTCCACCCCGGCGCCGACCGGCTGATCCTTGACGATGCGCACCGCGTCTTCAGGGCGGCGGCGGACCTGGCGGTCGATGTTCTGCGCCTTCAAGCCGCTGCGCTCACGATGCGTCAGCACGATCGCGCCGATCATCGCGACGAGCAGCACCAGCCCGGCGGCTTCGAACGCGTAAAGATAGCGCGTATAAAGCAACAGGCCGATCGCTTCGGTATTCGGCACGGTCGCCGCGATCGGTGATGCGCGCTCGGCCAGCGCAACCAGCCCCGCAGTCCAGGCAAATGTCGCAATGATTGTTTCGGCAACGAGCGCGCCTGCAATCACCAGTCCGAATGGCAAATACTTCGTAAACCCCTGCCGCATTTCGGAAAAGTCGATGTCGAGCATCATGACGACGAACAGGAAAAGCACCGCGACCGCGCCGACGTAAACGATCACCAGCAGCATCGCGATGAATTCCGCGCCGACCAGAACCATGAGCCCGGCCGCGTTAAAGAACGCGAGGATCAGCCATAGGACGCTGTGCACCGGATTGCGCGCGGTAATCGTCATCAGGCCGGACAGGACCGTAACCCCGGCAAAGAGATAAAAGGCAAAGACCTGGATCACTGAACGCCCCTCGTCATCCCCGCGAAAGCTGGGATCCCATGACGGGCGAGTGCACTATACCCGCAAGGGATCCCAGCTTTCGCTGGGATGACGGCATGGAAGAAGGTAACCATGCCGCGCCCCTAGCGGTAGGGCGCATCGGCGGCAAGGTTTGCAGCGATGGCGCGTTCCCAGCGATCGCCGTTGTCCATCAGTTTCGATTTGTCGTAAATCAGTTCCTCGCGCGTTTCGGTCGCATATTCAAAATTCGGCCCCTCGACGATGGCATCGACCGGGCATGCTTCTGCGCACAACCCGCAAAAGATGCACTTGGTCATGTCGAGATCGTAACGCGTGGTACGCCGCGATCCGTCGTCACGCGGTTCGGCTTCGATCGTGATTGCCTGCGCCGGACACACCGCTTCGCAAAGCTTGCACGCAATGCACCGCTCCTCGCCGTTTGGATAACGGCGGAGCGCATGCTCACCCCGGAACCGCGGCGACAGCGGGTTTTTTTCATATGGATAATTGATCGTTGCCTTGGGCTTGAAGAAATATTTCAAGGTGAGCGCGTGCGCCTTCAGAAACTCCCAAAGCGTAAAGGTTTTGATGAGGTGGGCAATTTGGCTCATACAGAATACCTCGTCAGCATCAGATAGCCGCTCACGATCACGACCCACGCGAGCGAAATCG
>JANODH010000339.1:0-3393 GCA_031412595.1 Sphingomonas sp.
CAGGGCGACAAGGAAGCAAAGGCGTCCGCCGAAGTGCTTGGCCGCGCGCTCGAATTACTCCGCGCAGGATCCCCTGCCCGCTTGACCAAAACAACCGATCCGGAGGAGCAGCGTCTGTTTTCACAGGCCCAATTGCTGACCGCGAAACCCGTTCTCTATGTGTGCAACGTCGATGAGAGCTCGGCGGCGAATGGCAACGCTCTCTCGGCGCGTGTTTTCGAAATGGCCAAAGCTCAGGGCGCGCAAGCCGTCGTAGTTTCCGCCGCGATCGAAGCGGACATTGCCACAATGGCTGCCGAAGACCGGACCGAGTTCCTTGCCGACCTGGGCCTGACCGAAACGGGCCTGACTCGCGTAATTCGCGCCGGATATGAATTACTCGATTTGATCACCTTTTTTACGGTTGGGCCGAAAGAGGCGCGAGCTTGGACAGTCAATAAGGGAGCGACTGCTCCCAATGCAGCGGGCGTTATTCATTCAGATTTTGAAAAGGGATTTATTCGCGCCGAAACAATGGCCTATGATGACTATGTTGCGCACAACGGCGAAGCAGGCGCGAAAGAAGCCGGCAAGTGGCGCTCCGAAGGAAAGGACTACACCGTGGTCGATGGCGATATCATGCTTTTCCGGTTCAACGTCTGATGTTGTATTTTGAAGATATTGTGGCCGGAGCGAAGTCTGCCTTTGGCCGCTACGAAGTAACGCGCGAGGAAGTTATCGAATTTGCCTCAAAATATGACCCGCAGCCTTTCCACCTGTCGGACGAGGAAGCGGCGAAAACCTATTTTGGACGCCTGTCTGCAAGTGGTTGGCACACGGCGGCGATGATGATGCGGATGCTCGTCGATAATATGTCCGACATTCAGCAAGCGGGGCTTGGCTCACCCGGTATCGACGAGTTACGCTGGCTGAAACCTGTTTATCCTGGCGACGTGCTCCGCGTAGAAACGGAGATCCTCGACAAACGCCCGTCACGCAGCCGTGGCGATATGGGATCGTTCCGCAGCCGGGCAACCATCTACAATCAAGACGACGTTCCCGTCATGACGGCGGTATCGATTGGCTTGATCCGGCGGCAGCCCGAGGCTGATTAGTGCCCCGAGAATTCCATTAGGCTTTGGACGGTGATTCCGGCCTGACGCAGTCGTTCCGCCCCACCGAGGTCGGGCAAATCGATGGCGAAAAGCGCACCGACGACTTCAGCGCCCGCTTCCCGCAACAAGTTCACGCATGCCAGC
Organism: Sphingomonas sp.; assembly: GCA_031412595.1. Classification (GTDB taxonomy): domain Bacteria; phylum Pseudomonadota; class Alphaproteobacteria; order Sphingomonadales; family Sphingomonadaceae; genus Sphingomonas_O. Next base: position 1,239 of record JANODH010000339.1, read on the forward strand.
GCCGTACCGCCTGTTGCGATGAGATCATCAATCACGAGTGCTCTGTGGCCAGGCAGAACAGCACCAACGTGCAGTTCTAATCTGTCCGTCCCATATTCGAGAGCATAGTCGACGCCCAGTGTCGCGCCCGGAAGCTTGCCTTTTTTGCGTGCTGGAATAATGCCGGCGCCTAATGCAACTGCAACTGGTGCGCCGAACAAAAAACCACGTGCGTCGATTGCGATGACACGATCCGGATCAAGCGGCCTCGCAAGCGACACAAGGGCATTGATCGATGCCGCAAACCCAGCGCCATCTGCAAGTAGGGTCGAGATGTCCCGAAACGCTATGCCCGGTTTTGGAAAATCCGGGATGGTGCGGACCAGCGACTTTAGCGCTTCCGCATCCATCCCGCTCTGCATGCTTAGGCCTTTGGCTTCTTCTTGTCGGCCCAGATCGTCCGATACGCAGCATAGGCAAGGCCAGTGAAGATGACGAGATATGCCATCGACGCCCATCCAGCCATTTTCCGATTTTCCATCTTTGGCTCGGCCGCCCAGGCGAGGAACGCGGTGACGTCCTTTGCCATCTGATCAACCGAAGCCTTGGTACCATCCGCATAGCTCACTTGGCCGTCGGTCAAGGGTGGCGCCATGGCCAAGTTCAGATTGGGAAAGTAGGGATTGTAATACAGCCCATCACCCGTTTTTACATCAGGGTATTTCGCCAACAAAGCGGCTGGCTGCTCCTGATAACCTGTTAGCAGCGAATAAATATATTCTGGACCATGATTTCGAGCCTTGATAATCAAAGATTGATCCGGCGGAATAGCATTGTTGTTGGCTGCACGCGCCGCAGTATCGTTCGCAAAGGGCTTCGGAAAGCGGTCTGCTGGCAACGACTTGCGTGTCGTTGCTTCACCAGTAGCGGCGTCGATCGTCGGCGTCTCTAGCGGCCAGTCTTTTGCGATTGCTTTGACTTCCGGCTTGGTAAAGCCAATCTGCTCAAGATCACGAAACGCCACATATTTCAGGCTGTGACAGGCTGAGCATACTTCCTTGTATACCTGAAATCCGCGCTGCAATTGGCGATTATCATATTTGCCGACAGGACCCTCGAATGAGAAAGAAACCTCCTTCAAAGGAAACTGCTTACGAACATAATGCTCAGCAGTCTCAACGTGAGGTTCGGAGACGTAGGCAATAACGCCCCACATCAACGACCAGAGCACGACTGCCACAAAACCGATACCCGCCAGAGGGCCAAGGAGACGAACCATCGCTATATTTCCTTATTCAGCCGGTGCCAATTGCGGCCCGCCGAGGCCCAAACTTTGGGGTGCGCCGTAGCTACCTTCGTCATGGCCTTTGCCCAGAACAGCTTCGGCGATCGAACTCGGCAACGGCAACGGCTTCTCGATCATAGAAATAATCGGCAAGATGATCAGAAAGTGCGCGAAGTAATAGGCAGTCGCGAACTGACTCAGCATGACATAGGGCTCTTCCGCAGCGGCGCCACCACAATAGGACAGAACAACGATGCAGGGAATCAAGCCGAACCAAAAGAACTTCTTGAATAGCGGCCGGTAATTGCCGGAGCGAACCGGTGACGAATCAAGCCACGGCAAAAAGAACAACAGAATGATCGAGCCGAACATCGCGATCACGCCCCACAGCTTCGCCGGAAGAATGAAATCGACGGTGAACGCGCGCAAGATTGCGTAGAAAGGCCAAAAATACCACTCGGGCACGATATGCGCCGGCGTCGACATTGGATTGGCCTCAATATAATTGTCTGCGTGACCGAGGAGGTTCGGCGCAAAAAACAGAAGCGACGCAAAGATGATCAGGAAAATGCCGAGCCCGAAACCATCCTTCGCCGTATAGTAAGGATGGAACGGCACAGTATCCTGCGGCCCTTTGACGCTAACACCCGTCGGGTTCGAAGACCCGGGAATGTGAAGCGCCCAAACGTGAAGAATAATGACACCCAATGTCACGAATGGCAGCAGATAGTGCAGCGAGAAAAACCGGTTCAGCGCTGCATTGTCCGGCGCGAAGCCGCCAAGAATGAGCGTCTGTAGCGACTCGCCCACGATTGGGATTGCGCTGAAGAGACCAGTGATGACCTGCGCGCCCCAAAAGCTCATCTGGCCCCAAGGCAAGACGTAACCCAT
>JANODH010000340.1:0-6773 GCA_031412595.1 Sphingomonas sp.
ATTAGCTGAAAAATGGCGGCCTTACCGCGGCGCGGCAGCCGTCTTTGCGTGGCATCATTATATGACGCCGCCGATCTGACGATCACAGGAAAACGAAGTCGCGGTCGTAGCTTTTGAGGTTTGCGCCGCCATCGACGAACAAAGTCTGCCCGGTAATGGCGGGCGCGGACACGAGAAACGCGACAGCATCGGCAATATCTTGCGGGCGCGGGAGGACACCCAGCGGCATTGCCGCGGCGATCCTCGCCATCTGCGCCGCGTCATAATCAACCGTTGGCAGCGTCAAGCCCGGCGCAACCGTATTGACGCGCAGCTTGGGCGCAAGATTGACAGCGAGCGTCCGGGTCATCCCTGCGAGGGCCGCTTTCGAAAGCGAGTAGCTCAGCTGATCGGCCACAGGGTTCTGAACGCGCTGATCGAGAATGTTGACGATGCAGCCGTCGGCCCCCGCTTGTGCCATCGCAAGCGCCAGCACGACTGGCGCCTGCACGTTGATCATGTGGTGCGCCGTCACGGATGCCGCCGTTGCCGTTGCGGCGTCGTCCCATTCGAACATGGACGCATTGTTGACGAGCAGCGATGGGACGGCGCCGAAGTGCGCGATGATGGCGGGAACGAGAGCGGCAACCGCGGCTGCATCGCTCAGATCAGCGACAAATCCGTGCCAGTTGCCAAGCGCATCCGTAAGCGCCGCATCGGGTGCGACCTCGCGGGCACCATGAATTGCGAGGGTCCACCCGTCTGCCGCGAGCCGCGCCGAGATTTGACCGCCCAGCCGCCTGTGGCCACCCGTAACGAGCGCCAGTTTCATCGGCGGTGCTTCACGCGGCGGATGCCGATTGCTTCGCCGGCTTCGGCAATCGCCAGCTTCACGATATGCACGTCGACGCGGGCGACGCGCGAATCGCCCGAGATCAGCACGTCGATGATATGGTCGGCGACGGCCTCAATAAGGACAAAATGGACGCCGTCGGGAAGCTGTGTCGCCGCGCCTTTCAAATCCATGTAATTTTTCGAAGCGCCAAGCGGCGTATCGGGCGCAAAATGATCCTGAACATCGAGATCGACCGTGATCGAAATACGCAGCGGCTGCGGGAGATGCGTTTCTTCGGAATAAATGCCGGTCAGCACCGGCACGACGAGATCATGGACTTGCAGTTGGAGAAAATCGTTCATCGCCGCGCGCCTAAAGGAAAAGTGAAGGGGTTCCAATCGGAGAAAATCGCGTTCATGGCGCAGCGCCCATGCCCGTGATCATTAGTCCCCTTTCGCAAGCCGCGCCCGCCGCTGTCGAGGCGCTCCTCGACGCGGCATTCGGGGCGGACCGGCATCAGCGGACCGCCTATCGCATTCGCGCCGGTATGACGGCGGTTCCTGCCTTGAGTTTCGCCGCGTTCGATGGAAGCGCACTTGTCGGCACATTGCAAAGCTGGCCGGTCTGCCTCGATGAAACGGCTCTAACTTTGGTGGGCCCGGTTGCAGTCGATCCCAGCGCTCAGCGCGGTGGCATCGGGCGCGCATTGATGGGTGCACTGATGTCGGCAGCGGGCGACAAGCCGATGGTGATGATCGGCGATCCCGAATATTATGGCCGCTTCTTCGGCTTCAGTGCCGATGCGACGCGCGAATGGCAAGTTCCCGGCCCCGTCGAGCGGCACCGCCTGCTGGCGCGCAATGCGCCAGATTTGCCGAAGACCGGTATGCTCGGACCGCGCACCTTTGCGCTTGCGGAGCCAAAGGCATAGAGCAACGATATGCCGATGCCGCCCGCGCCCGATTTGTCGCTCATGAGCCTGACCGAAGTGGCCAAAGCGCTTGCCGAGCAGCGATTGCCGCCGGTTGACCAATGGCACCCGACGCATTGTGGCAACAGCGATATGCGCATCGCGCGCGACGGGACCTGGTATCACCAGGGCGGCCGGATCGAGCGGGAAGCCATGGTCCGCCTGTTTGCCTCGATCCTGCGCCGCGAAGCCGACGGCAGCTATGTCCTTGTGACACCAGCCGAAAAGCTCGATATCATCGTCGAGGATGCGCCGTTCATTGCCGTCGAAGTGAAAAGCGATGGTGCAGGCCGTGATCGCAAACTGACGTTCCGGCTCAACACGGCCGACCTCATTGTCGCCAGCGCAGACCATGCCTTGCGCTTTGCCGATGCGCCCTACATCCATGTGCGCGGCGGCATGGACGCAAAAATTGCCCGGCCGGTGTATTATGAGCTTGCCGAAATGGCGCTCGCGGACGGCAATGATCCCAATGGCTTGTGGAGCAACGGCGTTTTCTTTCCGATGGGGGGCGCGTGACGCTGGCAGCGCGGCTGCACGCAGCGCTCGCCGATACCATGCATCACCCCGTGCCCTATGCCAGCGATATCGGCGAACGACCCGAAACGCCCGGCACGCCTGCAGCCGTCCTGATCGCGCTGACGGATCGTGCCGACCCGGGAATCATCCTGACCCAGCGCCCCGAAACGATGCGCCGCCACGCCGGGCAAGTCGCTTTTCCAGGCGGACGAATCGACCCCGAAGATGAAGACGCCATTGCGGCAGCGCTGCGTGAGGCTGAGGAGGAAGTGGCTCTCCCGCGTGCAGCCGTGCGTGTCATTCAATCCATGCCGCTGTACCGGACGATAACGGGCTTCGACATTACGCCGGTACTTGCCGTGGTGCCCCCGGACTTGCCGCTTGTACCTTGCGATCAGGAAGTCGCTGCCGTATTCGAAGTGCCGCTTCGCTTTCTTCTCGATCCCGCCAATCGCCGCGAACAGTCGATCATGGTGGACGGGGTGCAGCGACGCTATTTCGAAATTCACTGGGGCGAGCGGCGCATCTGGGGTGCGACCGCGGCCATGCTCGCTAACTTATCGGCGCGGCTCCAATGGTAAGACTGCCGCAGTTCGACGCTCTTGTTGCGGCACTCGGCGGTGGCGAGAATACCCGTCTGATCGGCGGCGTGGTTCGCGACTCATTGCTCGGTGAGCCCGTCAGCGACATCGACATGGCGACGCGGCTAGCCCCCGACGAGGTGATCGCGCGCCTTCGGGCGGCCCAGATCAAATCCGTGCCCACGGGCCTCGCGCACGGCACGGTAACAGCCGTCACGGAACAAGGCCCGGTGGAAATCACCACGCTACGCCGCGACGTCAGCACCGACGGGCGGCGGGCCGTGGTCGCGTTCACCGATGACTGGCGCGAAGACGCAGCGCGCCGCGATTTCACCATCAATGCGCTTTCCGCAAATCCAGAGACGGGCGAAATATTCGATTATTTCGGCGGGCGTGAGGATATTACGGCAGGGCGTATCCGTTTTATCGGCGAACCGCTTCAGCGGATTGCCGAAGACCATTTGCGCATCCTGCGCTTCTTTCGCTTCTTTGCGCGCTTTGGGAAAGGGCAGCCCGACGCTGCGGCCTATGACGCCTGCGCGGCCCGCGCGAGGGATCTGATGACTCTATCGCGCGAGCGGATCGCCAGCGAACTGCTCAAGCTGCTGGGTTACCCAAATCCGGCTCCCGCCGTCCGCCTGATGCTAGCGCGTGATATCCTGCGACCGGTTTTGCCTGAAATCATGGCTGCCGACAGTCTTGCCGACCTCATCGTCCGTGAAGCGGGGGCAGGTAACCCGATCCGGCGCTTTGCCGCGCTGATCGGCCCGCACCCGGCAATCGCCAAAGACATTGCGGCCCGGCTGAAACTATCCAAAGCACAAGCCAAGCGCCTCGTCACAGCATGTGGCTGGACCGAACCGTTCGTTTCGGTGGGTGCGCTGGCCTACCGTCTCGGCATCGACAGCGCAGGCGATCGGCTTTTGCTGGGCGGAGCCGAAATGACGGCACTCGATCATTGGAAACGCCCTAAATTCCCGATCACAGGCGGCATGCTCATCAAACGCGGGCTCGAACCAGGCCCGATCGTTGCCATGACCTTGGCCGAAATCGAAGAGGCATGGATTTCAGCAGGCTTTCCCGACGGCGCGGCCTTCGACGCTCTTGTGGACCATATCAGCCCGGCAAAAACCCAAGAGAGTTCCGGGCAAAATTGAAAGCTTCATCAGCCGTCATCGGCTGGGCATAGAGATATCCCTGCCCCGTTGTGCAGCCGAGCCCCGATAATGTATCCGCAAGCGCCGGCGTCTCGATGCCTTCCGCCGTTGTTGCCATGCCCAATGCTTCAGCCAGTGACAGAATAGCGCGGACAATTGCGACCTTGTCCGCATCGCCGATCATGCCCGTAATGAAGCTGCGATCGATTTTCAGGGTATCGATTGGTAGCCGCTGCAAAGCCGCAAGATTTGAAAAGCCCGTGCCGAAATCATCCATCGCAATCATCGCATCGCAAGCCTTAAGCGCCGCGAGCGTCCGCGCGGCGCGCTCTGGATCAGCGATAATCGCGCTTTCGGTCAGCTCGATCGTGAGCCGCGATCCTTCGATGCCATGATCGCGCAATCCCGTACGCACGAACTTTGCAACGTCGTCGCGCGCAATCTGGATCGCCGACAGATTGACAGCCATCGAGAGCGGCAATTTCCGCCCCGCCGCCTGATCCCAGTCCGCCAGCGTTTTCAGCGCATTGTCGAGCGCCCAGCGCCCGAGCGGCACGATCAGTCCCGAATCTTCGGAGACCGCAATGAATTCTTCGGGCGAAACGATGCCCATGACCGGGTGTTTCCACCGGGCCAGCGCTTCGAACCCAACGACACGGTGGGTTTTCAGCGACATCAACGGCTGATACGCTAGTGTCATCGCGCCGCGTTCGAGCGCGCGGCGCAGTTCAGTCTCGACGATGAACTGGCGGCGCGCAGCCGCTAAAACGCTGGGCTGATAAAACTCCACACGTGTTGTCGACTTGGCTGTTTTCAGAGCAATCTGCGCATGTCGCATCAGTCGTTCGCCGTCGTCACCCGCGTCACTCGCCAGCGCACAGCCGATTGCGCAATCCACTTTCATTTCGAAATCGGACAAGCGAAACGGTTGTGCCATCACGGCTTCGATGCGCCGCGCGACGTGCAGCACATCCCCCGGGCCATCGACGATTTTCACAGCAACCGCGAATTCGTTGGCGCCCGTTCGTGCAACCTGATCGTGCCCGCGCAACGCTGACATGAGCCGTCGGGCAACAGCCATAATCAGCTCATCGCCGCCAATCGATCCGATGCATTCATTGACGCGGCTGAAGCGGGCGAGATCGACCAGAACAACGGCATGGTCGATGCCGCGATGGTCTTCAAATTGCCGTTCGATCTGATCGACGAAGCCCTGACGGTTCGAAAGACCCGTCAGGCTGTCCTGAAGCATGCCGATGCGGAGCGAATGTTCGGTCTGCACTTGAGTGGTGCGATCGATCAATGTGACCAGCGCGCTGTTTGGCGATAGCGGTGCCATCGTGACACTGTAATGCCGACCCTCGACGATCGCGCCGTCGCGCCAATCCGCGCGGTTGATTTGCTGGTCTGTAATGACTTTGGCTGCTCTTTGGTACCATGAGGCAATATCCAAAGCCTCGCGCCCCGCGTGCATCACTGCCGTAAACGTCTCGTTACAGGCAGTAACGACTTCGACATCGTCGATCCGTTCGACGATCGCAGCGGCGCATGGCAAGGCGTCAAGCATCGGCGTCGATCCAACGCGCGGCGCCTCTCCCTTGGGTTTTTCTTTGCGTTGCGCGACCGCCATTACAAGCGGCGTAAGGCTGATGTGTTAAAAGGACCTAAAGCAAGCAATCCGCGCTTTTACGGGGCATTGGACGCCCGTTTAAGCGATCACGCCTGTTGCCCGACCCGCAGTCGCAAAACGCGCGAGAATCGTTGTCACTTCCTCAGCCGAATGCTCGGCGCATAGCGAGCAACGCAGCAGTGTCATGTTCGCTGGTGTCGCAGGCGGGCGCGCCAGGTTCACGTACAGCCCTTCGTCGAGAAGCGCGCTCCACATCATCGCGCCGCGTTCGAGATCGGGCATGATGACGGCGATAATAGCACTTTGTGCTTCGGGTGTGCCGAGTTCGAAACCGAGATCGCGCAAACCCTGATGCAATGTCCGCGAATTTTCCCACAAGTGCGCGCGCTTGTTGCCCGAATGCATGAGTTTGCGGATCGATTTGGCCGAGCTCGCAACAACCGTCGGCGGCAGCGACGCCGTAAACACATAAGGGCGACAGACAAGCCGCATGATTTCGAACTTCGGATGATTCGAGACGCAAAACCCGCCGATCGTGCCGACCGATTTCGAAAAAGTGCCGATGACGAAATCGACATCGTCGAGGCATCCTTGCGCTTCAGCGACGCCGCGGCCGTTTTCGCCGAAAAATCCCATCGAATGCGCTTCGTCGACCAGGATCATCGCCCCGTGCTTTTTGGAAACAGCGATCATTTCAACCAGCGGCGCAATGTCGCCCATCATCGAATAGACGCCTTCGAGGATGACGAGCTTGCCGGCGTCCGCCGGAATGCGGCCGAGGCGGCGGTCGAGATCCTCGACATCGTTGTGACGGAACCGCACGGTCTGCGCATTGCCGAGCGAACAGCCGTCATAGATCGACGCATGGCTGTCGGCATCAAGAATGATGAAATCATCCTTGCCGGCGATGGTGGAAATGATGCCGAGATTGGCTTGATAACCGGTCGAAAAGACCATGGCATGGTCCATGCCGTAAAAGTCGCGGAGCGCGTCTTCGCATTCCTTGTGGCCCTGGAATGTGCCGTTGAGAACGCGGCTCCCTGTGGTGCCCGCGCCGAAGGTATCAAGCGCATCCTTACCCGCCTCGATCACGTCGGGATCG
>JANODH010000341.1:0-1570 GCA_031412595.1 Sphingomonas sp.
GACGCGCGAAGGGGCGTTCTTTTCGATCAGCGGCAATCTCGCCACGCAATATCCGCAAGCCGTCGGCTGGGCGATGGCATCGGCAGCCAAGGGCGACACGCGGATCGCGGCAACCTGGTGCGGCGAAGGATCGACAGCCGAAGGCGATTTCCATTCGGCCTGCATGTTCGCGACCGTCTACCGCGCCCCGGTAATCCTCAACGTCGTCAACAACCAATGGGCAATCAGCAGCTTTGCCGGGTTCGCAGGGGGCGACGAAACCACCTTTGCCGCGCGCGCCGTGGGCTATGGCATGGCGGGCCTGCGCATCGACGGCAATGATCCGCTCGCGGTCTATGCCGCCACCGCCTGGGCCGCCGAACGCGCGCGCACCAACAAAGGCCCGACGCTGATCGAGCATTTCACGTTCCGCGCCGAAGGGCATTCGACGTCGGACGATCCCGGCCAGTATCGCAGCGCGAACGAAGGCGCGGCATGGCCGCTTGGCGATCCGATCGCGCGCCTGAAAATGCACTTGATCGGTCTCGGTGAATGGGACGACGAACGCCACGCCGCGCAGGACGTCGAACTTGCCGAACTCGTCAAGGCGTCGGCAAAAGAGGCCGAAAAGAATGGCGTTCTCGGCCACGGGCTCCACCAGCCGTTCGACACGATGTTCGAAGATATTTTCGAGGAAATGCCGTGGCACCTTGTCGAACAGCGCGACCAGATGCGCACCGAACGCGCGGACGCGGGGATCTAACGCCATGCCCCGCATGAACATGATCGAAGCGATCAACAGCGCGATGGATGTCGCGATGGCCGCTGACCCCAATGTCATCGTGCTCGGCGAAGATGTCGGCTTTTTCGGCGGCGTTTTCCGTGCGACCGCTGGCTTGCAGGCAAAGCACGGCAAGACGCGCGTGTTCGACACGCCGATTACCGAATGCGGGATCATCGGCGTTGCGGTCGGCATGGCGGCTTACGGGATGCGTCCCGTTCCCGAAATCCAGTTCGCCGACTATATCTATCCCGCGCTCGATCAGCTTGTCTCTGAAGCCGCGCGGCTGCGGTATCGGTCGGCGGGCGAATTTCCGATGCCGATCACGGTTCGCTCGCCCTTCGGCGGCGGCATTTTCGGCGGACAGACGCACAGCCAGTCGCCCGAAGGCATTTTCACCCACGTCTCGGGCCTGAAAACGGTCATTCATCAACGCCCTACGACGCCAAGGGACTTTTGCTGGCAAGCATCGCCGACAATGATCCGACCATCTTTTTCGAGCCGAAGCGCATTTATAACGGCCCCTTCGATGGACATTATGACCGCCCCGTCCAGCCATGGGCAAAATTCGACGCCAGCGAAGTGCCCGAGGGGCATTACACCATACCGCTCGGGAAAGCCGCTATCGTCCGCGACGGCAGCGATGTTACCATTCTTGCCTATGGCACGATGGTCCACGTCGCCGCCGCCACGGTCGAAGAATTGGGCATCGATGCCGAAGTCATCGACTTGCGCACGCTGGTCCCGCTCGACATCGAAACGATCGAAGCGAGCGTGAAAAAGACCGGCCGCTGCCTGATCGTCCACGAA